>JACRDE010000068.1 GCA_016212935.1 Desulfomonile tiedjei
GCCTGAAAAGGAAACACGAGCCGGATATGAAAGTCTGGAGGAACTTGTGCAAACCTCACTGCGGGGAATAGCAAACAGGGCAGCGAGTCACAAGGAGCATCGATTCCGCAATCTCTATGGGATGCTCAACGAGGAGAATCTCCGATGGTGCCGGCAATTTCTACGGAAAGAGGCAGCGCCCGGGATCGACAGAGTGGACTATCGGGAGTATCAGGAGAACCTGGCCTCCAATATCCACGATCTCGTTGAACGTCTCAAAGGAAAACGGTATCGGGCTCGACTGGTTCGTCGGCATTACATGCCGGACCCGTCCAGCAAATGCTTCTGTGATAGCTACCAGTGCGGAAGCGAGCGGTCTTGAAGAGCCCGGTGCGAGAATACCGCACGCCGGGATCTGTGAGGGGGCTGTCGGGAAACCGGCAGTCCTACCTCGAATGAGTTGGAGAGCGAACTTGTCAATTGCGATAAGCTCACAGTGTGTAACGTCAGCGAAAATGGCATAACACCTGTTCACAAATGTTCTTAGTTTCTTCCCGTATTTCTAGAAATCTGCAACTCTCGCAGGAATGACCAGATTCACAATTTCCTCTATTTCTTCGGCTAACACAATCTCCAGTCCTTTCGTGCTCTCTTCTGAAAGACACTCAATGTCCATTCTATTCTTGCCGGGAAAGACTATTGTTTTGACCCCGGCTCTCTGGGCAGCAAGCACTTTTTCGCGAATTCCACTGACAGGAAGGATTCGCCCACTCAACGTAATTTCTCCGGTCATTGCAGCATCGCGACGAGCCGGACGCGAAGTCAGGAGAGATATAAGCGCCATGCATATGGTGATTCCGGCTGACGGCCCATCTTTCGGTATGGCCCCTGCAGGAATGTGGATATGAATATCCGAACTGTGGAAAAACTCAGGATCAATGCCAAGAGATTCCGCGTGGCTTCTGACATAACTCAGAGCCGTTTGGGCCGATTCTCGGAGCACGTCCCCCAGTGAGCCAGTAAGAATCACCTGCTGACTGCCTCTCATGCGTGCTGCTTCCACAAAGACTATCTCTCCCCCGAATTCAGTCCAAACGAGACCGGTTGTGATCCCAACGCGATTTGCTGATTCTGCGATTTCGTGACGGTATTTTCTGGGGCCTAGAAAACTTGCAACTATTTTCGAATCGACAGTAACGGAGCCTCCTTGGTCCCCTTGTTGAAGATGAAGAAACGCGAGTTTTCGACACACATTAGCTATTTCACGTTCGAGATTCCGCAGCCCTGCCTCTCGGGTGTAATCGCGGATGATCGCGGCGACCGCTTCATCTTCAAATCTGACCTCGTGATCGCTCAAACCGCAATCAATTAGCTGGCGAGGGATAAGGAACTGCTGCGCAATTCTCGATTTCTCGGTTTCTGTATAACCGGGAAACTGGATTACTTCTAGGCGGTCCAAAAGGGCTGAAGGAAGATTCTCCACCACATTCGCTGTTGCAATGAACATCACAGCGGAAAGATCAAAAGCAACATCCAAATAGTGATCCCTGAAACTGCGATTCTGTTCCGGGTCCAGAATCTCCAAGAGAACCGACGCTGGATCTCCCTTAAAATCTTGTCCTATCTTATCTATTTCGTCCAGCATCAACACGGGGTTCTTCAGGCCCAGATTCTTGATTTCGCTCATTATGCGCCCAGGCATGGCGCCCACGTATGTGCGGCGGTGCCCCCTGAGTTCCGCCTCGTCCCTGAGACCGGCAAGTGAGATCCGAGCGAACTTTCTCTCCATCGCTTCGGCAATGGCTTGTCCTATGGACGTTTTCCCAGTCCCTGGAGGCCCGGCGAAACAAAGGATTGGACCCCGCGTAAACTGAGCATGCCTCTTCTTTTCGAGAATTCGGTGCACTGCTGATCGAAGTTCGTCGAGTTTGTACGGCTTGGTGAGGTAGTACGCAGCACCTTTGGCAAACGCGTCAACAGCGGAATCCACTGTCGCGTGCCCAGTCACGAGAATGATCTCCGGCGGAGTAGGAGACTGCTTTGCAGATTGAAGAAGCTCAATTCCATCCAGCTTCTCCATTTTAAGGTCTGTGATTACTAGATCAAATGGCTCGTCTTGCAGGTGACGAAGCGCTTCCAATCCGTTTGCAGCGGTTCGCACTTCATACCCTTCCTTGCGGATCACATGCTCCATATTCGCACGAGCCATCTCTTCATCATCGACGACAAGAATGCGGAATTTCCTGTTACTCCGAAGAGTCCGAACCGCAAGGAACTCGAGCACCCGCTGCTTCGCATGGCCGAGCCCGTAATGCTGACGTTCCAATATTTGCGCGGCTCTTTTCAGATCAAGATTATCGTCAGTGTACCGATTCCAGGGAAGGGACAGGATATAGTCCAGATAGGTTAATCCAATCGTGTATTCGGGAAGGGATGGATCGGTCTTTTCCAATTTCTCCAGTTCTTTGTGCGCTGCAGGGTGAACGTGCTCTGGTAATCGAGCCTTCTCAATGGCGGCTCGCAGATCAAGAAATTCCTGTGGAACCGATGGCTTGTCTTCTTGTTGATGCTTTCGAAAAAAGGCCATTTGGAATGACTCCCTGCCAGAAACCTGGTACTGCTTCCAGCGATTATGCCTGAGAACGAGTCAGGTTAGCAAGAAAACCCACAATAGATGCAAATTATTACTTGGGCGCGCTCTCAATTACATAACCATGCTTGAGGTTGTCCAGTATTGCATTCTGTAACGCGGGCGGACGAATCGTAATGATCAGTATCAGCTTGAAATTGCATAATGAGTGCCAATCAAAGCGAGCGATGTTACATCTTGCAACAGCAGCTTATATGGCATGTTGCTAAAAAAGCCTCTATTTTATCGCCTCATAATAAGCCGTTATGTGGAATTAAGCAGATGGTACGAAAATTGATCTCATCGTCATCACAGAGACGCGGAATTCTGGTGACCCCAAGGAGCATAACGATGCGTGGTTGGATTCGCAAACTTGAGGCAATTGCAGCTGCAGCAGCTTTCGCAGAGCAAGGCGAGTGGCAGATGGCTCGCAGCATTCTCCATGAATCTGAAAAACGAACCGCACAGAGACAGACTGACCGGGTGAGACAACCCAGGACGAGAGTGCGAGATCGGTCGTACCGAGTTTAGGTGCGGCAGTTGGGTGACATTAGGCCCCAGAATTCCTTTCTGGAGCCGATTGCATTTTTTTATAAGCTTGAAAATCAAGGAGTGAAATATGTCGGCAAGGAGCGAAGAAAAGAAGAAGAAACTCGTTCTTCAGGCGCTTCTCTTTGGAGCTGTCACTACGGCACTTTATGCTGCCGTGTTCATGCATGCAGATTTAGTTCAACAACTCTTTTCTAGAGGCGGATATTACGCGGCGTTTCCCATAGCGACCGTGTTTGTGTTCTCCTTTTTCCACGGAACCTTTGCAAGCAATCTTTGGTCCGTCCTGGGGATTGAAGCAGTCACAAAGCAGGCCGTCAAACGTCCGACGCTTTCTGCTCCCCGACCGGCTCAGAGACCTCGGCCTCGCTTGCGTATGAACGCTTAGGATTCCAATCTTTTTGTCTCCGTGAAAGGACTAGAATATGCACGATCAAGCTGTGGAAGCCGTCAAATTCATTGATTTGACCTGGATGAACGTGAGCTTCCTTTTTGTTGTGGGTTTCATCGGCGGCCTGGTGAGCGGATTCATCGGATCAGGGGGAGCTTTCGTTTTAACCCCGGGCATGATGAGCCTAGGCGTACCGGCGGCGGTTGCTGTGGCCAGCAACATGTGTCACAAGTTCCCCAAGGCATTGGTAGGTGCCTACAAGCGGTACAAGTACGGGCAGGTTGATCTCAAGCTTGGGCTCGTGATGGCTGCTTCGGCATCGGTCGGGGTGCAGATCGGCATAAAGATTCAAGAATACATTTTGGGCAGATGGGGTGAGGCCGGTTCCAATCTTTACGTGAGTCTTTCCTTTGTGGCTGTACTCATCGTCGTCGGCGGCTACGTTTTTTATGATGCCTGGCAGATATCCAAGTCAGGGGGAGAAGAAACGGTTTCTAAGCTCGCGAAGCGACTTCAAAATATCCATATCCCGCCTATGATTTATTTCAAGACTGCGGATGTAAAGATCTCATTGTGGTTCACTATCCCGGTCGGTTTGTTCACCGGTCTGCTGGCCGCGACCATTGCTGTGGGCGGCTTTGTTGGGGTTCCAGGCATGATTTATGTGGTTGGGGCCTCGGGCCTCATCTCTTCGGCAACCGAGCTTGTCATCGCTTTCATAATGGGATTTGGCGGATCAGTGAAATGGGCGATTCACGGCATGGTGGATATCAGATTGACACTGATTATTCTCGCGGGATCTTTGCTTGGCGTTCAATTGGGTGCAATCGGTACGACTCTGGTCAAGGAGAACATGATCAAGGTAGTCATGGGCACTATTATGCTCGTCGTGGCAGTGAGCAGAGCGTTGGCAGTTCCCCGGTATTTGGCACAGTTGGACCTGTTATCTGTGGAAAAATCGACTCTCTCTGTCCTGGACACTACCAGTTTTGTCATCATGTGTTTGGCTCTTGCCATTGGGGCCATAATTATATTGGGCAGCATGATAAAAGCGAAGCGGCCGGAAGCGGCCCCAACAGGGACTGAAGCATACGAAGCTGAAACATACGAACATGTTTAGCAACATTCTAGTGGCAATAGACGGGTCGGAGTCCAGCAACCATGCTCTCCGACAAACGTTTCCCCTGGCACGGGCGGAACAGAGTCTGATTCGGGTCATATCAGTGGTTCCGCCGTATCAGGGAGAGCTTCGGCTCGTGGGGGTCAAGCAACATGTGTCTGACATGCTGATCGATCCTTATCGACGGGCTTTGGCCAAGGCCGAGGACGCGGCAAGAGAGACTGGGACGACAATCTACACGATGCTGGAAGAAGGCGAACCTCACGAGAAGATCGTGGAAGCAGCCGAAGCCCTGGATTGCGACCTCATTGTAGTCGGCGTTCGA
>JACRDE010000009.1 GCA_016212935.1 Desulfomonile tiedjei
GAAATCAGGTTGGGCCGTTCGGAGCGCTGGAGAACAGGGGGAGGAGCAGATTTCCTTTCCTCCCCCGGACGAGTTGTGGGACTGCATGCCTGTGGATTTGATCAATGGTCGTGGCTATGCGCCTCGGCCTCGTGTGAAGGATGCGTATGCTGGTGAGGACCGTGGTTTCCAGCGTGCTCATGCCCGTGAACAGAAGGTTCGGCGGTGTGCTCGTGGGGGTGTTTGTGTGCGTGATCGTGTTCGTGTGTGTGAGAATGCGAATGCTCGTGAGAATGTCTCTGGCCGCCGTGGTCGTGCTCGTGGTCGTGCAGATGGGCATGTTCATGCTCATGCAAATGCTCATGTTCGTGGTCGCCTTGCATAATAGTCTCCTTTTCAATTCATAGTCCGCATAGGACTCCCCTCGACCTCTATTTAAAGATCAAACATCAATGAGGGATTGTCAATAATATAACATGCTTAATCTTGTTGTGGCATAGACCGTATACAAACCGGCCTTTTCGCATCACATATTGATACGACAATTAAATACCAGTGACTGGAACGGAGAAGGGGGTAGTGGGCCGTACGGATTTGCCCTCAAATCAGTAGGTCGCGGGGGAGCCCAGCCATGAAGAACTGCAACACCATGCGGATGAATGGTTGTGAGAATACGACAGCCAAAGGACCCTTTCAGGGAATTATTGCTTGGAAAAGACCCCTTTGCAGACCTTCCTGGAGTCAAAACATCTGGCAGACGAAAAGGACCTGAATAGGTTACAACCGGACAGCCTGAAAATTGTCCGTTAACTCACCACTGTCTGATGAAGTCCTATCCTTTGCAGCTAATTGAACGAACAGGGCCGACTAGATTTTCCAGTGAGTCTCCTTCATCAACACCTACATTCGGGCTGCGGAGTATGATATTTGGTAAACACGAATTGCCATAACTGGATGTCACGTGCTCTGAACGATCCGGCGCAGCATTGGAGATAGTAGTCCCACATTCTTTTGAATCTGATGTCGTATTTGTCTTTGAGTCGCGGCCAAGCCTCCTGGAATCTCCTGTGCCAAGCCATGAGCGTCTTGTCGTAATGCGGTCCGAAATTGTGGAGATCTTCCAAGACGAACAAACCTTCCACGGCCCTACTTACTTGCGCTATACTGGGAAGTTGCCCGTTGGGAAAAATGTATTTTGTTATCCAAGCGTCCGTGCACATCTGTGATTCATTCTTGCCGATGGTGTGGAGCAAAAAGATCCCCTCGTCCTGGAGACAATTATGCACCACCTGCATAAAGGTCCTATAATTTCTTATGCCCACATGCTCAAACATTCCCACTGAGACCACTTTATCGAATTTTCCCTGAAGGTCCCTGTAGTCGCAATAAGCAATGCTGATGGGCAGATGCCTATAAGATTCTCTTGCGAAGTTTACTTGTTCTTCCGATATGTTACAACCGGTTACAGAGCAGCGATAGTTCTCTACCATGTATTTGGCGAGCCCTCCCCAACCGAAACCTATGTCTAGGACGCGATCGCCCTCTTTGATGTTGACCTTTCTGCAAATCAGGTCCATTTTGTTTCGCTGGGCCTGTTCCAGATCGCTGGTCCCTTGGAAAAATGCGCAACTGTACTGATTGTAGGAATCGAGGTAAGACAAGAAAAGATCATTGCCGCGATCATAATGCTTTTCCGCCACTTCTTCAGCCCGCGTCTTGGATTGGCGGCTAGAGAATAAAGCGTCAACATAAGGGAACAGGAGTTTGTAACTGCCCCTCACCTTTTGGTCAAGCCCGCAGGTTATGATTCGGTAGATGAACTCATCCACTCTGGAGCAATCCCACCATCCATCCATGTACGTTTCGCCCAATCCCAAATTTTTTTCCTTGAGCACGCGTGCGTACATTCGGTCGTCATGGACTTGAATATCCCAATAGTTTTGGCCATTTATGGTGATTCCGCAACGAGAGAACAATTCCTGAACAATTTCCTTGTGCCTTGACATGGCTCACCCCCTCAGTTCGCATCATTATCTCCCTGTCAGGAGTTTCAATGCCCTCGCGCCCGCGGAATAGCTTCCCGCGTGTTGTCAAAACAGCTTCGAAGTATCGTCCAATTTTAGTGCATGTCATGAATCATGCTCAACAGCAAAATTTCTCTCATAATCAGAATACTAAAGCAACCGTGCCTGAGTCAATCACAAACGTTACGTCCGCTGGGGGCAAGAATTTAGAGGAACACTATAACGGGTCGCGGCAAATTCGGTTGAAGCATTCAATCAAAACTGGAGGAAACGCTTGCCTGGCACTGTCATTGCTCGCCGAAAAATAGGGCCATCGATCTCGGCCGGTTTCGTGCGACTTATTGTGGACATCCCAAACCCACCATCGTTCCTTTTTCAAATGAAATAGCCGATGATGTACCTCGCTCCGAGCCCGGCAATAAGTATAGCGAGAGTCGGGCGAATAATGCTGCTGGGCACATATTTTTGGGCACTGGCACCGAGATACATTCCGACGAACCCACCTACGCCGAAAAGAAAACCGAGAAGCCAGTCGGGTCTGACAGATTGACCCGGCAGCGCCACGTAGGGGCCGAAGAATTCGTAGAAAAGTACGCCGCCTACAGACGTGACACATGTTCCCATGAGCGTTGCGCCGGCTATTGTATGAATAGGTAGACCAAAAAACGAAACAATGAAAGGAGCTATTATAGCTCCGCCACCGATACCGTAAACGCCTCCTATGAGTCCGACCACGAGCGAAAGAACGAACAGACCTGTTGTGTGGAAACTGAACCGTTCCCCGAAGAATTCATACTCCGTGCACGTCAGAGACCAACTCAACGTCCTAATAGCCGGCTGGTTGGAATCGGGACTATTCGCGGCTTTAGAAGTGGCATGCTGTCGCATTTTGCTCTCAGCCGAACTCCCCGAGGTCTTTTTGCCTCGTTCCAATAACAGCTGATAAATCATGCGGCCGCCTATGTAAAATAGGACGCATCCAACAAAAAGCTTGAATGCCCTTGGGTCAGGCAAATACCACACCCGAATGAACAAACCCAGCACCAAGCCAGGGACGGTCCCCACGATGATGTTCCCGGCCAGGGGCCAGTTCATGCGGCCTTCTTTGAAGTACTTGTAGACCGCGCTCGGAATGCCAACAACATTGAACACGAGATTGGTCGGTGTGACAGAGGGACTCGTAAACCCCAAAACACTCATCTGAAAAGGAAGAATCAGAAAAGCCCCCGATATGCCGCCCATGGAAGTGAAGAAGGATATCACCATTCCCACGAGAGGAGGTATCCAAACCGCAGTCTCCACACCGGAAACAGAAAAAATCATAGCAACCTCCCAGGTACGAAGGAGAAGCAAGGTGACAAGAATTGAATGATGAGAAGCACGGCGCCTAAAGCCTTTACCTGGTCCAATATTTCCTCGGGATCGGGCTTGCTTCTTTGCGAGAAGTCAGTGCAAAAGAAGTCACTTGGCCTGGAATGGCACCGATCTCGTTTAAAAGCAGGACCTGGGTGATGCCTCGAAAAATCCGCAGCGCATCGCGACGCTTGGCACGTTTTTAATTAAACTCGTGTCACTATCATAGGGGCGCTGATCGGTCGTTGTCAAGAGTTTTGTCCCCAGCCCTGTATTGGCTAACACCATTTCGCTTTGAAATATGTGGAATCGGGGAGGCACTTCTTGTAAGAAGTTCCTCCCCAATCTTACTTCTATGACTGCGCATTAGTATGAGGCCGCAGGATGTGCTAACATTCGCCAGGAACCAGAAGTGATTTCGGATCGGAATCCTGTAAAAAACGAAAACATGCCAAAACGAAAGAGCGAAAACATCAATACGTCGGATTTCACTGGCTCGCATGCCAATGCAAATCTTCTGAACCCTGCCCGAATCTATGCGGTCCACCAGGAAACGCGATGCCTGGACCCTACTCAATTGGCTCGGCTAGAAGATCAGTTCCGCTCATGGTCCGAATCTTCATCGCGCCCTGACATGCGAGCGTCCAGGAAACGCATTCTATTGATGTTCCTTCTCATTCGTTACACCGGCGCTCGGCTCAACGAAGTCCTGGCCCTCAACCCGTCGAGAGACATCGACGCTTCCAACGGTATTGTCCGTTTTGGCAAGTTCCACGCGACTGAAAGTTCGACCCAACGCGAGGTACAGATTTCTTCGGAACTCATGTCGGAAATACAGGAGATACTGAAAGATGCAGCTTTTGCGGACCAGCCGGGTTCGCTGCTGGGAGTGGACGCAGCTCACGTGCGACGCAAGTTTTATGGGCGGTCTGTAGCCTGCGGTTTCGCGCAGGATCTAGGTTCTCCGAATGCCATCCGCAAAGCCCGGGCAGTGGAGCTGATGTGCAGCAACATGCCTTTGCCGGTGGTACAAAGGATTCTGGGCCATTCGACGCCGAACCTCACAGCGTCATTGATGTCGTTTTCCGACGAAGATATACACCAGGTGGCTAGGCATTTTGTTGAAAGGGAAAGCCGGAGAAAAACGAGCGCGCGCAACACCTTTTTCGGAAAAATCGGTAAAATACGAAAGGGAGACATTCAGTCCCAGGTGGACCTTGTCACTCTGGCTGGAGATCAAGTTGCCACAGTGATTACCAACAACAGCTTGGAGAGAATGGGACTCAAAGTAGGTTCGCTGGTAGCGGCCGAAGTCAAAGCACCCTGGGTCATGTTGCAGAAGACCCAGACGAAACCCTTGTGCACAGCGGAAAACCTGTTTCCCGGCAAAGTGACCCGAATACTTCGAGGCAAACTCACTACCGAATTTGTTGTGCGGATTCAGGACGGCACTGAGTTATGCTCAGTGGTCACAGAGCAGAGTCGGCGCGATCTAGCTCTCAGCGTAGAAGACGACGTCTGGATTATGTTTAACAGCTTTGCAGTCGTCCTGCACGTGGATTAGCAAAACCATCGTGTTGAGGTAGAAATTGGAACTTCGACGGCATTAACGTACTTTGTCCGCATGGCTTACTTGACGCTCTCGGCTAAACCAGCCCCTGACAGATTCCAGCGCTTCCACCCTTGTACCGGTTAGGCAGGGAATGACTCTTCGGCATTGCAATTCAAGTGATCCCGACGGTTCATAACTCGGGCCTGTTCCCCAATTAAGCATGGTGCCCAGCAAGCTTTCCATTGATAGGAGAGGAAGGACAATGTCTGCTACGCAAAATGTCTCATCCTACCAGCTCGGACCCGGTCGGATGAGACATTGGGATTTGCAGTACGCACTTGCACGAATATCCAAAAAAAGGTGGCAATAAACGGCCTTTAGACCGGTAACATACCGAGACACTCTGTTAATCCATCAATCTCAAATTCTTATGCCTTGTTCATAGCCTCCAAGACAGTCGCAGGGGTTAGGGGAAGACGCCTTATGCGAAGACCTGTGGCATTGAAAAGCGCGTTTGCAACAGCAGGCGCGGTCGGAGGAACACCAGGCTCCCCTATACCACCGAGCTTCTCCTTGCTTTGGACCACGTGGACCTCTATCTCCGGCACTTCACTCATCCGGAGGACGCTGTAGTCATCGAAGTTGCCCGACTTTACTCCGCCGTTTGCAAACTTGACCTCTTCTTTCAGGGCTGAGCTCAAAGCAAGGATAATACCCCCCTCGATCTGTTCTACGAGTGGGCCGGGGTTAACAGTGGGGCCGCAATCCACAGCCGCAACAATCCGATTCACTTTGATTCGGCCGTCTTTCTTGTTCACAGAAATATCGGCAACCTGGGCGACGTAGC
Organism: Desulfomonile tiedjei; assembly: GCA_016212935.1. Lineage (GTDB taxonomy): Bacteria > Desulfobacterota > Desulfomonilia > Desulfomonilales > Desulfomonilaceae > Desulfomonile > Desulfomonile tiedjei_A. The sequence continues at coordinate 5,756 of JACRDE010000009.1, forward strand.
TTCCAAAGCAGGCATGCTGGGCGATGCCCCTGCCGTCACCTTTTGGAGCGCCTTTGCCCCAGCCGGCCTTTTCAGCTACTGTCTCCAGCACCCTGCTCGCCCGCATATTGTTCTTAAGGCTTTGCAGGCGAAACTCCAGGGGATCCTTTCCTGCCGC
>JACRDE010000074.1 GCA_016212935.1 Desulfomonile tiedjei
ATCAACGAGTATACTGTGCGGCAGGACTATGTGGACTTTGTTCCAGAAACAACTGTCATGGTCAATTCGGCAGATCTTGTGAAAAACATCCCCCCTGATGGCTCTGGCGTCGTAGTAGCCGGGGAGCATCCCAGGATCCACAGGAACCTCTTTACTGGAACACAAATCGGTTTCCAGGGCCGCTTTACCATATCGGCGACCGGCGTCACACCGCTCGTGGTGGACATCATTAGCAGCAATTAGCTTAGCATTCCACCATTTCGCTTGCAAAGAAGTGTATATCCAGCCTAAGAGAGCCTGAAAAGGGGCAGACATATTTTCACGTGAGTGTATTATCAGGTCTGTCAGACATACTTTCGAAATCCGGCACATTAAAAGATCTTTGCAAATAAGAGCAATTAAATCTACAATCTCTTTTTGCGAAACGAGACCACCGAGAGCGAACGGTGCGATCCATGCTGTTGTTTTCGGTAGCTTTATCGTTTCATCGGGTAAGTGTGGCCACCCGAGGGGGAGACGCCCCAGGGGATGCAGTTTGTCAAATTACCTGAATGTCGACGAATTGCTACTGATTCCAAACAGCGCACCTAAAGTAGAAGATATTAAGGAGTGCTCATGAATAACAACAAGAAACTTTTGGAGTTTATCCAAAAGACAGCCGAAGTGTGCAGACCGGATGACATCTACTGGTGCAACGGCTCAGAGGAAGAATACCAATTGATGGTGCGCCTGATGATTCACTCGGGAACAGCGATCCCGATGGATCCGGCCAAGCGCCCTAACAGCATATACGTTCGCTCAAGTCCTGCGGATGTTGCACGAGTCGAGGACAGGACTTTCATCTGCTCGAAGCTCGAAGAAAATGCGGGCCCAACAAACAACTGGTCGGATCCCGATGAAATGAAGGCCAAACTAATCAAGCTGTTTGCAGGTTCAATGAGAGGCCGCACCATGTATGTAATACCGTACAGCATGGGGCCGACTGGTTCGCCTATTGCTAAGATCGGTGTGGAATTGACCGACTCGCCATACGTCGTTGCGAACATGCACATAATGACCCGCGTGGGAAAAGAAGTCCTGGACGTGCTCGGTGATACAGGCGACTTCGTGCACGGCCTCCATTCAGTGGGGGCGCCGTTACTGGATGCCACTGATCCTGATTCTCCGTGGCCCTGCAATGCGGATCACAAATACATCTGCCATTTCCCCGAAACTCGTGAGATATGGTCCTTTGGTTCGGGATACGGTGGAAACGCCCTGCTGGGGAAAAAATGTCACGCACTCAGGATAGCGTCAGTCCAGGCTAGAGACGAAGGCTGGATGGCAGAACACATGCTGATCCTGAAACTGACCAACCCGGAAGGTCAGTCGAAATATATAACCGGCGCATTTCCGTCGGCTTGCGGGAAGACCAACCTTGCCATGCTCATCCCGACGATTCCGGGCTGGAAAGTGGAAACCATCGGCGACGACATAGCCTGGATGAAATTCGGGCCGGACGGCCGACTGTACGCTATAAACCCGGAAGCGGGCTTTTTCGGTGTCGCTCCTGGCACCAGTATGAAATCAAATGCCAACGCATTACTGGCTGCCGAAAGAAACTCGATTTTCACCAACTGCGCCATCACCCCGGACGGCGACGTGTGGTGGGAAGGCATGAGCGATGAAGATCCGCCCAGACTAACCGACTGGTTGCGGCGTCCTTGGATGCCAAATTCGGGCAGGCCGGCGGCCCATCCCAACGCCCGGTTCACAACTCCGGCGAGACAGTGCCCCGTCGTTGCGCCCGAATGGGAAGACCCGAAAGGAGTGCCCATCGATGCGATGCTTTTCGGGGGACGCAGGGGAACAGTAATTCCTCTCGTCACAGAGGCTTACAATTGGACGCATGGGACTTTTCTTGGATCTATTGTGAGCAGTGAGACCACATTTGCTGCCGCAGGAAAAGTCGGTCAGCTCCGACGCGACCCCATGGCCATGCTTCCGTTCTGCGGGTACCACATGGGAGACTACTTTACACATTGGCTGAAGATAGGCGCAGCCACCGATCCGGCAAAGCTGCCGAGGATATACTATGTGAACTGGTTTAGGCGAGACGCAAAAGGTAACTTCCTCTGGCCGGGATACGGCGAGAACAGCCGAGTTCTGAAATGGGTTTTCGAGCGGGCGAACGGAATCGCAGAGGCTGTGGACACTCCCATAGGAAGACTCCCGGCGCCGGGATCGTTGGACGTGTCCGGACTGGAGTTGGCTCCTGGAGCGCTTGAAGTGTTGCTTGAAATGGATGCAGAAGGCTGGATTAATGAGGTTCCGCTCATCAAGCGGCATTTCGAGACATTCGGCGATCGATTGCCCAAAGGGCTGCATGACGAAGTCAAACGTCTCGAAGAGGGCCTGCTGAAGCTGAAATGCAGCACTTTGTGAAAGAAACTTCCAGGAATTGGTTCTCATTCAGCTGAATGTGGCAGCCACAGAGAAACTGTCTCAAGATCACGGAATGAGGGCAAGTCGTGGCATGATATTTCTGTTCCAGGCAATAAATTGGCGGACTATTATCCGACGTCCCTTTGGGACCTCCTGATTTCAAACCCCGGAGGGGTCGCTGAAAGTACCCAGGTGCTCAAGCGCCGGGTGACCGTCGTGGCTCCTTCGGGTGTCAAAGCAGCTTTGACGCAGCCTCCTGAGGACTGCCACCGACATCTGTAGGACGGACACTCTGCTTATATCAATGCTCGTTCAAAGCAGTAAGAATTTGGGGAAGGTTCTTTGTGAAGAAGGTTCCCCAAGCCCTTCCAAGAAACTTTTAGCACTGCTCTGCAGCTTCATTTTCTAGCGGAAAATGAAAATGCAGACAAATGCTAGAAATTCTTGGGATGGGGTTCGGGGAAACACTTCTTACAAGAAGGGTTGCCCCGATTTTACTTCTTTGATTGAGGGTTAGTATTAGAAGAACCTTATGCCAGAGAGGCCTTTTCCGTGATCCAAGTTTTCCGGGAGCGTTATTCGCCGTCCAGGGCTTCTCGAACCGTCTGAAGAAATTCTGTAACATCATATGGTTTGTACAGAAAGGCCCGTGCTCCGAGCCTGGAAGCGTATTCCTGGGTACCGCCTGAGGAATAGCCGCTGCATATGAGGACCTTTACGGCGGGGTCAAACCGTTTAAGCTCCTCCAGGCATTGCTTGCCACCCATTTCGGGCATAATCAGGTCCAATATAATTAGGGAAATTTCTTCCGATTGTGTCTTGTATAATTCCAGAGCCTGTTTGCCGTCAGTCGCAGCAAGGACTCTGTAGCCAGCTTTCGTGAGAATCCTGGTTCCCAATTCTATTACGTGATTTTCGTCATCCACCAAAAGAATTGTCTCCGTGCCGCCACGTGTAGAGGCGGGCCGTATCGATTTGGCAACCTCCAATTCCGATTCCATGATGGGAAGATAGATATTGAACTCCGTACCGCGCCCTGGCTCGCTTTGGCAGGTGATATATCCGTCATGCTGTTGTACCATTCCGTAAACCATCGCCAAACCGAGGCCGGTTCCTTTCCCGGGAGCCTTGGTCGTGTAAAATGGCTCGAAAATGTGCTGCACTGTGCTTGTATCCATCCCAGTGCCTGAATCCGAAACCGAAATCTGTACGCATTGCCCTGCCTTTGAGCCGAGATTTGCTCTGCAGAACCCTTCATCCAAAAGGACGTTTCTTGTTTCGATTCTCAGCGTTCCACTGTCCACCAGTGCGTCCTTGGCGTTCAGGGCAAGATTCATGAGAATCTGTTCTATCTGGTTGGGGTCGGCGCTGACTATGCCTAACTTGTCTTCGAGTACTAGTTCGATTTGGATCATTTTAGGAATCGTGCGTTCTAATAGGTTTCTCACCTGTTCGATTTGATGGTTCAGATTTAGAGGCCGTTGCCTGCTTTCATTCTTTCTGCTGAAAGTCAGCAATCTTTGCACCAAATCGGCTCCCCGTCGAGCCGATGTAAGGATCTTCTGCAAATCTTGATAATCCTGTTCTTCGGGGTTCTTTTCCGCGAGCAGCAACTCCGCGTAGCCGGCAACCACTGTAAGTAGGTTGTTAAAATCATGGGCGATACCTCCGGCCAGCGTGCCAACGGCCTCCATTTTTTGGGCCTGGATGAGTTGCGACCTGAGCGATTTGGCCTCGCTCACGTCAACCAGGAATGCCAGCGATGAAAGCCGTTGTTGGTATTGTATTTCTGTTCCCCAGGCTTCCATGTCGAACAGTCGGCCGTCCCTCTTGATACCTACGGCTTGATAATGATGGCCCATGGGTTTGCCGGCCTCTCTGTCCTTGAGTCTCGATCGTATTTTGGGACGATCTTCCTGTGTGAAAAGGGACTCGACCGTGCGGCCCAGTATTTCTTCACCGGTGTTGTATCCGAACATTCTCACAAAAGCCGGATTTACGTACGAGTATCGCCCGTCCATGGCGATCCTGATGCCCACAGGTGCTGATTCTATGAGAAGGCGAATTCTTTCTTCGCTCTGTTCCAGTGATTCCACGGCTCTTCGGTTCATCAGTCCAATGGAGGCTAACTCAGCGAATGCCTCGGCAAGGATGCCGTCATTTGAATTGAAGCCTCCCGGCCTGTTTGCAAGCCCCAGCAGGCCGACTGTTTCTCCTTTGATCACCAGCGGAGCACACAGGATGTTCTGAATACTCTCACGATCTTGAGGAAACAATTCTGCCGACGGGCTGTTGGAGAAATCGTTCTCGAATACAACTCGGCCCGACTCGTAGGCCTCTGCGAAAATCCCACCGATGGGGACATTCGAACTGGTGCCGATCTTGAACTGAGGCCCGTCCTCGTCAAAAGGCAGAAATTCCTGTTGCTTACCGTCTTCGCTCAGCAACACTACAAATCCGGCTGTGGCTTCTATGAGATCTCTGCATGCGAGGAATAGATGTTTCAGGGACTCGCGGGACTCGCGATATTCCAGTAGAGCCTTGGTCCCCTTCAGAAGCGCTTGAGTTTGCGTATGTGATCGTTTCAGATGTCTGATAGCTTCACGAAATGCCTTTTCCATCCGCTTGCGTTCGGTGACCTCAAACGCGAAATGCATGAACAGATCGGGTTCCACGGGTATCCAGTGGGCATCCCAGACGCCCCTCGACGATTCGACCTCAAGGTGCTGGGCTTCGCCTGACTCCCACAACTTGGGAGCTAAACACCACGGGCAAGGATCGTCACGTTTCCACCATGCCTCAAAGCATTTTGCGCCAATCGCCGCCGCGCCGAATCTGGCCAATGAGTTGTTGGAGGCAACTATTTCGCGAGTGTGTGGCCGCAAGAGCATAGCGACGCCAGGAAGGGCGTCCAGAATAATTTGATTCAGCCGAGTCGTTTCTGTAGGAGGCTGCTTCTCCATATTCTCTCGGCTCTTGGCTATCTCTCCTGCAGACGGGGACGCAGGCAGACATTTGCGTAGCTCATCATTCTGGCGCTCCAATTCTGCATTGCGTGCCTCAAGTTCGCGAACTAGCCGACGCAGATCTCCTGCGGATCGTCGCGAAGTGTCGGAAGTTTGAGCTGCAGTAAAGGCCTTCTCCTCAGGTGTTGGCGATTCTATCAAGTCGTCGGTCTTGCTCATAATTCACCCCTGAGGAGACATCTGAAATCGGCGAGCTTTGACAACAATCCCGGCTGACGCTAAAACGCAACCATCGGAGTTCCCCATTTGCTCATCACCAATTGTAACATTTTTTTATAACACGATTTTCAACTGATAAATTCATCTTTTTTTTGAGCCGAAGAGAAATCGAGGACAATTCCGATAGCAAAGATCTTCACGGGCTGCAAAAAAATGGTTTGCGGACAACTCCGGGGATATTGCGAAGCCGAACAGGCCTGAATTATATCGGTTATTATTGCTTGAACGGTCTCCGGAAAGCTCAAAGACGGCGGACCTTTTGGGCTTACTTATTGTTTTTTTTCAGCAAGTATACGTATGCTCGCTCGTCCGAGACTATCGTGTCCGTGATCTGCATAAGCCGCAGAATTGCGGTGCCGGGTACTTGGCAAGAGATCTCTTCGTTCAGAACTAGAATCACGTCTGCGTTGAGTGGCTGTGCGACACGCTTCACTCGCTCCATCAATTCCGGACAATCAGGTCTTGACAGTTGCGTGTCGAAAACAACGAACGTGCCGAAACGACTTCTGTCCGCAAAGTATACGGGTTTGTCCAAGTATGCCCCCACACTGGTGACATAGGGCCCGTCACCCGCCACAATGGCTGTCTGGAGTCCATGTTCTTTGATGAACTCCGCAACGGCTTGGCCTGCCGAGAATGGGTGTCGCAAATCCGTGTAAAACGCAAATGCACCAGAGACAAAATGCAGGCACAAGAGAAGAGTCAGGAAGATCTTTCCGGTCTTTTGATTCCAGGATACTTTGGATTCGGCCGGATCGAGGTTCGTGGAATTCTCATAATATGAAGCTATCCAGAAGCACACGACTAGTATTACGAACAAGTGCCCATGATGCCTCAGGCTGCCGAAATAGACAAGATAAGTGAAAAGCAAAACGCCGATTGTGCTCGAAAGGTAAAGCCACAATGCGAGGGGAGTTCTGTACAAAGACACAAGACAACAAACAGCGAGCACCAGGGATATATCGGGCATGAATGCTTCACCCGCGGGGGAGAACGCGAGAAAATTGGAATTCCAAAAGTCTATTGAATCAATATTCGGTAGCGGTATGTAGCTGGCGGCGACCGTGGAGAGTGTTGCACCAAAATGCGTAGCATGAAAGAAAAAGTGCCAGGGAACGGCAAAACACGAATCTGAGCGCGGAATCATCTGTTCCACCGCCAGAGCTAGCCCAAGCATGAACGCAACGGACCCTGCTATGGCTCCAAGTTTTTCCCCCTTCATTCTGTCGGCCTGCAAGAAGAAATCGACGATTAGCATTGAATAAAAGCATATAGCGATTATTGATCCGTAAACATTGGAGTTCGCCAGCAGTGCCAGTATTACGCCAATTACCACATACATTTTGCGGCGATTAGGATACAACGCACACAACAAGAATACGAAGAGAATACCAATTGCGTAATGCCTGCTAATAATGGAGTACTCGTAGAGCGGAAAGTATCCAAAAGCGAAAAGACTTTTCTGAAATTTGGAAAAAGGAGCGAATACAACGAAGACATAGATCGACACGGCAGCAATGGCCAAATGAAGAAGCTGAAATCCTACAATATTGGAGCTTACCTTGGACAAAAAGTACAGCAATGAGTACCAGAGTCCCGGATGACCCTCGAACTTTATTGTCTGGAGCACCGTCTTGAGATCCGGGCTGTCTTTCACAATAAGCCACGCCTGAAGTTCATCCCTCCACATTTCGTGGTTGAGAATCCCAACACACCCAAAAACCAGGAACACAGCCAAGATCAAGAAAGGAAAAGCCTTTTCAAACAGGTTTTCGAGTGAGTCGGACAAAATCCCTCTCCAGTGGCTACAGAATTTTTTCGGAAGGATAACCGAAATCAGGGAAAATTAAAACCGGAAAGGGTTCGATTCAGGGCCAATCACCTGTCGGCATACCGTGCAACCCTGATTCAAAACCAATTTTCGACGCTACGTTGACTTCGCGACCGGATCCGGTTTGAGCAGCCATTGATAGAACTGGATTGATGTGTATAATTGATGTCTGGTTCCATCACATATCTGAGATCGCAAGCAGCGTGACAATACATGCTAAGAATACCCAACCATATTGAACCGAGCACAGATCCATTACGGATTCTCCCCGATGGAGTTCGTCAAGCCGTAAGAGAAAAAGGTGCACTGCGTGAATATAGCGCGGGAGACCTTATGATGGCCCCATGCGACAACGGCGATCTGATTCGTTTTCTCGTGTCCGGCGAAGCCAGTGTCATGCTCCGGGACGGCGATGAGCAGGCCCTGACAGTGGAAAGCCTCCAGCCTGGCGACATCTTCGGGGAGATCAGTTTTCTTACGGGCCGACCTACTCCCTCAAATTCAGAGCTGGTCGCGGACGAGCCCTGCAGTGTACTTGAGGTCCCTGCTGGCGAATTCCAGAATATACTTGAGCAAAACCCGCAATTCACCATTTCCCTGGTGAGAAACCTCGCTCGAAAGA
>JACRDE010000075.1 GCA_016212935.1 Desulfomonile tiedjei
CATTAGTCCCTGGATGATCTCGTCCAGGCCTCTTTGAGCCATCAAACCCGTCTGAACGTCGTCCACGTCAAAACTTAACAAGGTAGGCTGAGAGAAGTTTGAATGAAATTTTCTGGAAATCTTCTGAGAAACCGCCATGGAATCCATCCCGCTGGCCAAGAACACCCGGAACAGATCCTTCTCGTAAGATACTCGGGCCGCGAAGATCATACTAATTCCAACCAATGTGATTGAAACGACAATGATCACTGCCGGCCTCCAATTGAACAGACCGGCCAAAAGTCCGAAAGATGATTGCAACTTCGGGAAATAATCTCCTTTCAGACCCGAGAGCAACTTAACCATTGCCGGAATCAGAAACAATGTGGAAAGTATTGTCATCACCAGCCCAGCAGCGCCGAAGTACCCGAACTGAACCAACGCCGGCTGACTTGAAAGGCATAAACAGAGGAACGCTATTATCCCTGTCACGGCCCCCAAAATCACCGGAGGCCCGGTCTGCTCGTATGCAGTAAGGGTTGCTGCCTCCGCCGAACCGTGCATATCGAATTCTTCTCTGAGCCGCCCCCAGAGGTGTACTCCATACTCAGCCCCCAGTCCCAGAAGCACTCCGGTTGCACCCATGACCACCGGGTTCACTTCGTCGTAGGCAAGATACAGCAATCCGTAATTAGGACCGATTCCTGCCATTAGAGGAATCATGAGGACAGTCGAGGACCAGATACTTCGATAGATCGCAAGAAAAATCGCTGCAACCAAACCAAATGATATTAGGAGCAGCATGGAGGTCTCGCGGTCGAAAATCACATCCGATTCGTACTGAAAAACGGTCTTGCCTGTTAGATACCAGTTCAAATCGCCCTGGTTGCTCACAATCTTTTCAGTCTTATTCAATTCGGCGAGCTTTTCGGGCACCGCCTTTTGAAACCGTTCCACCAGTTCCTTTGCTTTTACAATTTCCGAACTTGGGAAATCAGGAGTCACCTGAATCAGATACAAGGTGCTGTCCGGGCTGGCGATCAACAGGAAAAGGTCTCCTAAACTTATCGAGCCGATTCTTCGCTCCATGGAGTGTGAAACGAATTGCCCCAATTCCAGGGGGTCCTCAAGCAGCTTTCTCTGAACGTACGGATTTTCCGCCATAAACAGACGATTGCGAGTGCGTCTCACCGCGTCGTTTATGCCTTGTGGGCTGAATATCTTTCGTATTTCATCGCGCTCCCTCTGATCCATCCCCAGGAGAAAGTGCTTGAAAAGCATCTCCACTTGCTTCGAATCATCGGGGTCCAACAGTCTATAACGGACTCGCCGCACCCCCGCAATCTGTCCAAGCGTCTCTCCCAAGTTTCGTATGAACGGAAGGCGACCTTCACCTGGCGGTTCCGGGAATTCCAGTACCACGATCAACGAGTCCTGCTCCCCAAAAAACTCCGTATTCTCCTTGGTAAGATTGATCACCGGGTTGCGTTCGCCCACACCGGCCAAGAGGTTCGTGCTCACTACAATTAATGGAATTGTGGCGAATCCGGCTGCGGCCATCAGAATGAAGGCCGCTATCACCGCCCGCGGATTGTCCATGGAGAAATACGCAATTCGCCGCAACAACCAAGTCAGCAATTTCATGTTGTTTCGTCTACCATGCCCACTCTACATCCAGTCGCTCCTGGAGCTACCTTCTTTAGGGTCCTCCCGCTCTTTTCCGGGGCTGGTGTCCCTCCTCTTGAATGGTCCTTGGACAATTATATCTGTCGTGGAAACACCTATTGGGCCCGCCGGCAACACCACCGAATATTCGTAACCGTCCCTTACCACGACCGCCTGTGATGCGGTTCTAGTCGTTCTGGACGCTGCGGCTGTGGAAAGCTCCAATAGTCTGTCGGACGTGAGGTCCCTCACTCCGTTGTATTCTATAATGACGTCCCCCTTGGCCATGCCGGTTTTCTTGGCCGCAGATCCGGGGCTGAAATCAAGAATGTATACGCCTTTGAACGGGGTGGGGTTTTGGAGGTTCCCTGCGGACAACGACCTTTCTGTTCGGCTTCCGGAAGAAGCCTGACGCACCCGTTCGTTCTGTTTTGCCACTGTTTCAGCCACAGAGCGCTGTTCCTGTCCAGGAATCCACGTCTTGGTAAGGAAATCGTTGGCAAAGTGGAACTCCCTCACAGGGGTGCCCACATCGATTATCACCCTGAAGCCGCTATTGTAAAGTGCCAGGCTCGGCCATGCCTGGCCTCGAAATGGGCACCGCAGCCTGACTGGGCCTGAAGTCCAGTCTCCTCCCTTCAAAACTCTGAATTGGCCCTGTGCCGGACCTTCGGGATCTATTTCAGGAGCATAGCTGTAATAGCCGTCCGCGTAATAATCCCGAACCCATTGCAGAACGTTTCCAGACATGTCGTAAAGGCCGAACCCGTTGGCCGGGAACTTACCCACAGGGGAAACGTGCTTGTACCCGGAATCCGCGTCGGGATCCTTCCAGGGAAACTCTTTGCTCTTGTCTGCATAATTGGCTTTTTGACCGTCCGGAGGTGCATCGCCCCAGGGAAAACGCGGTGCAGACAATCCACCTCTGGCTGCGTACTCCCACTGTGCCTCCGTGGGCAGCTTGTATGGGAGCTTCTCTTTGGCAGTAAGCCAGTCCACGAATGCCTCGGCATCGTTATATGTGACCAGAGTCACTGGCTGATCGTCCGTGACGGCCCATCCCGGATTTTTCCACGACAGACCTTTCTTATGTTCGAAATGCGAAGAATCCGGGTTGTAAACCAGCCCTCCACCGTCTTCTTCCGCGTCAGTAACGTAACCGGTTTCTTCAACAAATCTGCGAAATTGTCCTGCAGTCACAGGAGTTGAGGACATAAAAAAAGGCCTTGATATGCGTACCTTGCGGAGTGGCGTTTCGTTCTCAAGATTGATCGGCTGGCTCGGCGCCAATGTGTTCAGTGCCCATGCTATGTCCGCATCGGAGCTTCCCATCAGGAACGAACCCGCAGAAATGCGCACCATTGTCATGCCAAGAGAATTCTCGAACGCATCCTTATCTTTCCTCCCGCACTCAATAAGACTATCCAGGAGCATTTTCGCAAAAAATGACGGTTCAACTGAAAGCCTAACCTTTGTGCGCGTGGGATCGAGATCCTCTATCAATTTCCGGGCTGCCGATCTCTTTCCCTTTTCCGTCAAAGACCTGGCCCGTTCCATGAGCTTAACCAGCTCATCCGTCGTTGAAACGTTTTCCGACATCCTCTGCAGCTCGCGATACTCCTGAGCGGTCAATGCCGCGGCTACTCGGAACCCGTTGACGTCCGCTGCCATATGTGGATCAACACCCGTGCGAAAGGCATTTCTGGCGATTCCAGCCCCGAAAGCCCAGTTGCCTCCCCTCACTACAATTTCTTTACCTGATTTCGGGCCGGCAGGATCTGTGGACACGCTTGATTTAGCCTGTTCATAGACTTTGGAATCATAATAATCGTAACAAAATTGCCATAGGTTACCGACCATGTCGTGCAGCCCAAATCCGTTCGGTTCGTAGCTTCCTACGGGCGAGACATTTGAGTAACCGTCGTCAAGCGTCCGATCGCCCCATGGCATGGGGGCTCTCCAGTCAGCCGCGTTGAGCTTTTTCCCGTCCGGGTAGTTGTTTCCCCAGGGGAAACGCTCACCTTCTTTTCCACCCCTGGCTGCATATTCCCATTGGGCCTCAGTGGGCAGGTGGTATTTGCGATTTTCCTTTCTGGTTAACCATTCGCAAAAAGCCTCGGCATCCGATTGACATACCATCGTCACAGGCTGATCCAGCCAAACCTCGAAGCCAGGATTTTTCCATGATGCTCCGGTTTTCTTGACCCAGTGTTTTTTCCCGTTATCGTATACCCAACCCCAATCCTGCTTTTCGGCCACAGTTCGGTATCCGGTCTCTTCCACAAAGGCTTTGAACTGTGCCACAGTGACGTGATACTTGCCCAACAAATAAGGACTACTGATTTGAACCGTGTGAGTAGGAGTCTCCTGCTTCAGCGCGTTTTCTGTGGTATTCCATTCAGACTGAATGCGTCGCAATTCAGATTCCGTGCTTCCCATCGAGAAAGTGCCCGGTGGAATCGCTCTCAACCGCATGCCGATGGAATTTACGCCTTCTCTCGCTGGCGCTGGTTCACTTCGGAGATCCGCGCCTTTGGCTTGAACATGCTGGAGCATCTCCGCGTATGCGGATGCCTTCTCACCGGCCCCAGCCAGACGAGCCATTTCCTGAGCCCTTCGCAGCGGGTAAATAGCGAGATCAAATTCTAGCCTCTCGATGCGTTTTTCCGCGAGAGTCCAGTTGACTTCCAGTGAAGTAGAGGGCCCCTCTGCAGAGGCAACCATGGCTCCCTGATAACGCGATCTCACATCTGCTGCCGTCCTGCGTTTGGGTCGGTCTTCTTTCCGCGTAAATACTTCGAGGTACCCCGAAATCGCACCGTAGAGTTTCTCAGAGCCGGTCTCCTGAGTCGTGCCTGAGTTCTGACTCAGCGCAATTCGCCTGTCCTCGTGTTGGCCGCAAAGACCGGCCCGGGGCAACAAAGAAACCACAGCGACAAGCAGGGGCAAATATTTTTTTATGGGCAACACAGAACAACTCCGCAGGATGTCCGTGAGGGCATTCCTCATCAGCATGAATAGCATCGGCTCAGGCGAAAGGAA
>JACRDE010000067.1 GCA_016212935.1 Desulfomonile tiedjei
AGAAAGAGCCGATATCTTTCCCATATAGCCTTGGCCACTCTTTCGCATTCTGTATCAGTGCCCACAATCTCGTTCAGCAGTGTGTTAAAGGCCAGTGACAGGTCTCTGTTGTCGCGCGCAAATTCGGTGGCAAATTTATGAAAGATTTTGTACTTCGCTATGAAGTCACCGTCACATTTCTGCACAACTTCCATAAATCCTTCCAGGAATTCTTGCTCGAATTTCCGGAACACGCTTTCCAAGATCTCTTCTTTACTCTTGAAGTACCAGTAAAGGGTACCCCTTCCAATTCCGGCCGCTTCGGTAATCTCCTTCACCGAAGTTCCTCTGAACCCATTCGCCAAGAAGAGCCTCGTGCTCTCCCTGATTATGCTTTCCTTCACGTCACTTGTCGTAGAAGCATTCATAATTATGTGTCCATCGTAGATCGACCGGTCAGTCCAGACAAAATTTAGCTGACCTGGGATAGAGATGTCAAGAAAAAAGTGAAAAGTGATGTAACCCTTCAGTCTCGGGCGGTAGCTTGAGGATTCTTTTTGGGGGGGTGGTTTGAGTCCAGACTAGCCTGTTTGATTCGTGTGAGGTAGGTTGAAAAAGATGGACACCAATGTCTGATTGAAAGATGAGACGGAGGTGTCATGATGGAGAGGGCAAGGATTCCACACGGCCGGTATTCGAAGAAGTTTCGGTAAGAGGCAGTGCGTCTGGTTACAGAGGGTGGACTTTCTGTGGGAGAAGCTTCTGTTCGTCTTTCTCTGGCGAAATCAACCCTGGAGAACTTGGTGAGAGTAGCCAAGAAAGGGAAGCTTGGAGAGATCGGCACGGCGCATAGGCCGCTCACCGAGTTGGAAGTGGAGTTGGCACAAGTGAAACGAGAGCGGTCGGAAAGACCAAAAAGGGAAAAGGAACGAAGTGCATGGTGGTGGTCGACGGCAAGGGTATTCCTCTGGGATGCCATACCGACTCTGCTTCGCCAGCAGAGGTCAGGCTTGCCGAGAAGACACTCCAGCAAATCAAAGTCCCCAAAAGGGGGCCGGAAGGCCACGGACTAGACCGAAGCGGGGAATCGGAGACAAGGCTTACGATAGGGACCCTCTGCGAAAGTGCTTGAGAAAAGAGGTATCAATTTGCTCTCGCCGCATCGCCGCAATCATAGAAATGTTGGCAGACAAGACGACCGCCTTTGGGATCGCCATAGGAGACGATATATAGTTGAACGCACATTCAACTGGTTCGGAAACTTCCGACGCGTAGTCGTCCGATACTAGCATCAGACCTGCATGTGCGACCCTTTCATCCAGATAGCTTGTATCATGATCATCGTAAAACGTTTTTGAGGTTTTGCAACCGCCCCTAACCTTGCTTCGAAAGAAAATCGTAGGATGTGTTGCTGCGAAAGCAACACATCCAGGTTCTCTATCCATCCCTATAAGCTGAAGAGCCAACGATAATTCGGCGATGCGGTCGTTGATAACTCAAAAGACCTTTGGATCGAAGTCGGTGAATTGTCGTACCACGTGACGTTGTCGTAGTTGCCATTCCAAACCCAGTCGAGATCACCGCTTCCATATAGCCACGAACACCATGTATAAGTTATGTTTGTGTTTGCGTAAATGGCGCAGCCGCTCCAACCGCCTATGGCAATAAGCATGGGTGAGTTACAGCCCACCTGGGAATGAAGTGAAACAATTTGAGCGTCAGTTGTCACCAGTCCACGCCAACGCTCCCAATCGGTTTGGAAAGAGGCATAGTTCCAGCGATCCATCCATTCCCCCATAAACCAGCCAGTGGCGTCCCCGTTAGCAGCTACCTGAACAGTACGAATCTGTTTGCCATAGTAGTCTCGGACCAGGGTCATCATGCTAACCATTCTAGCGAAGCCAATGGGATAATACTCGAAATCCTCTGCAAAGAATACGACATCTTCCTTTGTGAATTCTCCGTAATGCTGGTTGACGTCGTCCATCCATTCGGATTCAATTGAATTCCAATGTCTGGTGGTTCCCCACGCTACATTCAAATCGGAGCCACTCCACTTTTTATCTGCACCCGGATTGTGAATCTTCCACCAAGCGCGAAGAACGTGCCCGCCGCTGGCATAATCGTAAGCCTGGTACCAGAGTTCCTGTCGGCCAGCCGGAGCGTGATCCCCCTCATCAAGCCTTAGGCCCCTTTCGACGAACAGGGCGTTATAGAGATACCGACAATCCGGGTTCTGCGCAGCGCCGTTGTAGGTCAGACTACTCCAATTAGAGCCAGTCCAATAACTCCATGATCCGGAAGCAAACTCGTACCGATACCGTTCATGGCCACCGCTGGTCCAGCAATAGCTGTCCCCGTCACCGCGGAAAAAATCGCCAATATACAATTCATACCACTCACCATTGCCGATAAACTTTGAACTTCTCAACCCATTCCTGCTAAGAGCTGCCCAACCTTGGCTCGTGTAGTCAGTCCATTGCTTCTTAGTATAATTGTATGCGTACCGAGCTGCACCATTGACGGCCCATAACCCGCTGTCATTGTTGTAGTCGTACACGAAGCCCCAGCCTGTTCCAAGATCGGTCAGCGTACCGCTGCCTACAAATATCACCGGGCGGCATTGGGCGCTGAGCGTCTGCCACCAAGCGCTGTTGTTAGGCGAGGGATCAAACTCAGACCACCTCCCTATAGCGTAATTATATCCGAAACGGCCTGCGCTGCCCCTGAGCCA
>JACRDE010000010.1 GCA_016212935.1 Desulfomonile tiedjei
AAGAAACCGATCAGGCAGTCCGAGCTCTATGAGGCTATACAGGTCACTTTCGGAATGTCCGGGGAGGCGCCAGAAGCCAGCGAACTTGTGACCAGGCACACAATTCGCGAAAGGAAAAGACGTTTGAAAATTCTCCTGGTAGAAGACAACCTGGTAAATCAAACGTTGGCAGTGAGACTCCTTGAGAAAAGAGGTTACTCGGTTTCAGTTTCTAACAACGGAAAACAAGCTTTCCAAGCTCTTGGACAGGACAGCTTTGACCTCATTCTCATGGATGTAGAGATGCCGGAGATGAACGGATTCGAAACCACAAGAATCATTAGGGAAAAGGAAAAGACCTCAGGTGGGCATATTCCCATAATAGCAATGACGGCCCATGCCATGGATGGCGACCGAGAGCGGTGCCTCAACGCAGGCATGGACGCGTACATATCGAAACCGGTTAGTAGTGAAGAGCTATTCTCAATGATAGAGAAATATGCGGGAGGGGTGGCCCAAGATACAGGCAGTGAAACGAAAGAGCCAATTGATTCCGCCAAATTGATGGAACGCATGGGAGGGGACAAAGAGTTGCTCAGTGAGCTTGTAGCGTTGTTCCTGGAAGAATCACCAAAGCTCTTCTCCGAGATCAGGGATGCGGTCATCAACAATCAACCGGAAATTCTCAAAACAGTCGCGCACACTTTGAAAGGCTCGGTAGGAAATTTCGCCGCCCCTGAAGCTGCGGACGCAGCCCTACGCTTAGAGAACATCGGTAAGAGCGGTAAAATGACTGAAGGCCCGGAAGCCCTCGCTGCCCTGGAGAGAGAGCTGCAGCGTGTTCAAACAAGGTTGGCGCAGCTTGTCGAGGACGGAGCCTGATGAGGATGCTTGTCGCTGAAGTCGTCGAAATTTAGTGCGCTCGGTTGACCTCCACAGCCCAAATCACCAATTGGCAACAGGCACTAATGAGGTGTAGAATGGGCTTGCTTGCATCGCAACGATTGGGGCCCATTCGAAGTTGCTTTCCAAACAGTAAGATCTGGGGAACCCACTTTGGTATAGATTTTTCTCCACGATTCGTCCTCGTTTGAATGGGAATCGGCAGGAGCAGTAATTTTCCAGGAGAAAGAGATGGGACCTTCCAAGCCGGCTAATCCTGAAGACGCATTGCCAGCTATCGAAAAGATTGTTCCGGATTTGGATTTACAGAATGGCGAGCATGATGTTCATCGCCCGGCAAAGGAGTTTAACCGAGATGACTTCATGGCCAAGATGTTCCATGATGTTGACCTTGCGAGAGAAGTAGCCGGTCTGTTTCTAAGCTATACGCCTGAGATTATGACGGCCATCAGGGAGGCATTGTTGCGCAAGGACGCGAGTGCTGTGGCTATTACAGCCCAGTCCCTCAAGGGCTCGGTCGCCAATATCGGGGCGGAGCAAGCTTTGGGAATAGCAACTGAACTGGAACATCTGGGCCACGCGGGAAACCTGGTTGACGCGGAAAAAACATTTCGTCGTCTGGAATCAGTGGTTGAAAATCTTCGCAAGAACCTTGCATCAATCTCGCGGGACGCCCAACCATGGAGAATGTTGATAGCTGACGACGATCCTGTATCTCGCAGAATGCTGCAAGCCACTCTCATGAAATGGGGACACGATCCCATAGTCACGTCTGATGGAACGTCAGCGCTCAGAATTCTGCTCGGGCCGGATGCTCCGAGAATGGCGATTTTAGACTGGATGATGCCAGGACTCTACGGTGTCGAGATATGTCGTGAACTCAGGAAACGAGTCAAGAGCGATTACATTTATGTGATTCTGCTGACAGGCAAGGACAAGACCGATGACATCATAGAGGGCCTGGACGCAGGGGCTGACGATTATATGGTGAAGCCTTTCGACCCCTATGAACTTAAGGCACGCGTTCGCGAAGGGTTCCGCATGCTGGATCGCCTAAAAGGTCCTATTTCTGATGTATCCGAGAGCCCTGGCGCACTGACGGACTTTTTGGGCCGCGAAGGGATTCTTGTGTTGCTCAAGAGGGAAATAGCAAAGCTTGTAAACAATCCTATTCCTGTAAGCGCAATCATGGTCAGGCTGGATGGATTCGATCTGATAAGAGACGACTTCGGGCAGAATGCTGTAAATTCGGCTTTGAGAGAAATCGCATGGTTAGCGCGATCCGCAGCGAGGGATGGCGACTTCATTGGGAGATATTCGGAAGACAAGCTTTTGCTGGTGCTGCCAGGATGTGATAGAGGGCAAGCAGAGACGCTTGGGAAGAAACTCCGGTCAAGTCTTGAATCATGCGTCGTTCAATCAAATGACGTAACCGTACCAGTCACAGCTTGCCTTGGGGTCACTTCCGTTTTGCCGTCAGCACGTGTGAATGTCGAGCATATTATTTCCGCCACAGAATCGGCTTTGAAGCAGGCGCATACAAAGGGTCCGAACCAATATGGGTTTGCGCTGGTGGAATCAGAAGCGGCTGAAGTCGTGCAGGAAAAAAAGAAACCGATTTCCAAATTGGAACTGGAATTAATCATCGCCTCACGCTCCGGTGATCTACCACGGGTGAAACGTCTAATCAGTTCCGGCGCACAAGTGAACGCCTGCGACAATAAGGGAAACACGGCTCTCATGGAGGCGGCTTTCTTCAAGTACCCCGAAGTGGTCAGATTGCTTCTTGAAAAGGGAGCTGACGTAACTATACACAACAATGGAGGCGAAACCGCCTTAACCGAGGCTATCCGGGCGGGCCAGACCGAGGTTGTTGAGCTGCTCTTGCCCAAGTTTACGGCATCTGACATCAAAGAAGACAGCGCCCTCCTCTACAAGGCGCTCCTTGAAGCTTCATCATATGGAAAAACTCAGGTGGTCAAGCTGGTGAAGAGTTACCTCTTGGCTCACGGCTACATCCGGGCCACCAAAAAGTGAGCTTCCAATTGAAAACCACCACTGGATATTTGGATCGTGCCCACTATACTTATCATTGATGACAATCCTGACATTCGTGAGCTCTACGGCAGAGTACTCAGGCATGCCGGGTATACGGTGATTGAAGCGCCTGACGGCAAAGTTGGAACGAAACTGTATCGAGATAACCCCTCCGATTTGATAGTAACGGACATTGTGATGCCGGAAAAAGAAGGCATAGAGACAATCCGGGAACTGCGACGAGACTACCCTGATGCAAAGATTATCGCAATATCTGGGGGTGGACAAGCGATGGCCAGTTCCACATGCCTCTTGCTTGCCGAGCGGCTTGGGGCTCAGCGGACCTTCATGAAGCCTGTCAAGATAGCTGATCTGATACAGGCAGTGCGAGAACTTGTCGGTTCATAGCCCATCTGTTCAACTGTGGAGGGAAATTTGGGGTTCCGGCGAGTGCTAAAAGTTCTTGAGGTGGGGTTCGGGGAGGAACTTCTTACAAGAAGTGCCTCCCCGATTTTACATATTTAAGAGTGAAATGGTATAACATGGTAGCTGAGGCAACCTGCGGGTCTCCTGAACGAAGGTCGGACGACCTTGCGTTGCTCGAAGTGAAGGAGACTTCCAGCTTACCGAAGAATCACTTCTTCGAAAACTAAATTGTACTACACGGTCTCTTCTTGCTCGTTCGTATCCAGCCATCCTCGCGGGAAATCACAAATGAACGGATGTCCTCTCAGCAAACCAGGCAAAACTCTGGCAATCTGTATATCTCTCTGGTCTCAAAGCGAAAAGACTTCCAGAGTCGTTGAAGTTCCGGAATCCCATCCATCCCAAAGAAAAGCGTTCTCCTTTCCGTCAGCGATAAGCCTCATGGCGTAACGAACTTGTTCTTCGTACAGTTCACAAAAGGCCCCGGTCCGATTCATCCCGCCGTTCATCTCATAGGCTTCCGCAGGACAGGGAGAGCCGCAGAAATGGCGAACCGCACAAGCAGAACAGGGCATGATATCCTCCACCTGCCTGCCGGTAACGGACCTGAAAGCCTCTGTTTCCAAGATGTTCGATATGTCGTCCCGAAACAGATTGCCTCCGTTGAATTCACGCACTCCGACGAACTCGCTGCACGGGAACAAATCGCCTCTTGCTCCGACTGCGAAGAAACATCTCCCCCCGCCGCATGGAGAAATGTCGCACATGAGCCGTCGAGCCAAAGGAGCAACGATGCTCACTAACACATTGGCGAAATTTGCAATCACCAGCCTTCGTCCTGTCTCCTGATAAAGTTCAAAAGTGCGGTCCAATGCGTTGAGATAATGCACAGAGAGGTCTGAGTCCATGGGCTTGATGTCCCTTGCACCCTGCCTGGTACATCTCACCGGGTTGAGCATCCCGACGGGAACTTCCAATTTGTGGAGAAATCCGACTATCTCAGAGAGAAATCCCATGTTTTGAGTCGTAACCGTGCAGATGACGTTATAGTTTGGGTAGCCATTCAATTTCTCCAGGATTGTGATGTTTTTCCTGAAAAATCCTTCGCCTGCCCAATTTTTTCTTGTGAGATCTGCTACGGACTTCTCGTGACCATCCAGCGAAAGACCAATCCCAGTGCCATGGGTCGTGAGGAATGAGATGGATTCATCGTCCAAAAGTGTACCGTTCGTCTGGATCCCGAAGATGAAATCATCCTTGTATTCTTCTATACCGGCAAAGACCGCATCGCGGGCGAGCATCGGTTCTGAACCATGGAAAACCACCTGGGGAAGCCTTCCTTCAGGTACGACCCCCCTGAAGTACTCTTTGAGAATTCCGAGTGCTTGGATTAGCTCATGGGGAGACATTTGACCGCCGTTTCGTCGCATATCTTCAGGGATATAGCAGTACGAGCAGTTCAGGTTGCAGCGTTCCGTAGGATTGAAGTAAACAGCGGAGGGCTTGAGACCGAACCGGAGGATTTCCATTTCTTGTGCAAATGAGTCTCGCTTCTTATGAAACTCATGCATGAGGGAGCTGGAATTATCGAGAGCTTCGCTGATTTTCTCCTTTTTCAAGAGAGACCAAAACGCGGTGTCCGGATCCACTATTGCAACATATACGGGATGACCGATATCGATGAGCTGAATTGTAGGCCCGTTGCCGGTATTAAAATAACGACCACCGGATGAAGCGGAGTTTTCCAGACTTTTGTTCAGTTCCATGGGCATTTCTCCTGGTGTCGATCCTGTTCTTTAAGAGGTTTTGCGGCGGGGGCGTCGGTGACGAACACCCCCACCAGGTTACCGGGTTACTTCTTTTCGGCTCCCATCAGGATGTAATGGGACAAGCCTGTACCATCAGCCGCGCAGGT
>JACRDE010000069.1 GCA_016212935.1 Desulfomonile tiedjei
TAAGGATGTGTTCCGCGGATCTTAAGATCGCCTAACGCACCATAATTTAGGAGTTTTGGGGGAGGGGTGCAGAGGAACCCCTTTTTGCAAAAAGGGGTTCTCCTGCAATCTCTTCTCCAGAAATCCCCTAGATCTCATGGTTTCGAGCGGATGACTCCGATGAGTTTTCCCAGAATCTTTACCCTTTCCAGATCTTCGCCTGTGAACACCAGCGGCCCGTAAGCCGGGTTGGCTGCGTGAAGCTCCAGATAGCCACTCCCGTGACGAATGATCTTCAGGGTTGCTTCAGGCTCCAATCCATCAACCATGATAGCGGCGATTTCTCCGTTTTCCGCGGCGTCCTGCGGCCTTATAATCGCCAGATCTCCGTCACGGATCTGAGCCTCTATCATGGAATCTCCCTTTACCCGGAGAGCGAAAGCCTCCGTAGCGCCGAAAAGCTTCGGGTCCACAGGAAGGTCGTCTTCTTTGTTTTCCTCCGCCAGTATCGGGGTTCCCGCTGCTATCTGCCCGATAAGAGGCACAGAGGCCCCTCCGGGACGATGGGTCAGCTTCCACGCTCGTTTCTTTCCCGGGAGTTTGGTCAGGTATCCTTCCTTTTCCAGGATTCGAATATGCTTGGTCAGACTTCCCGCAGACGCGAGCCCGAGTGCTTTGCAGATCTCCCTCAGTGCCGGAGGGAACCCCTCACGGTCCTGATAAGCGCCCATGAAATCCAGAATCTCTTTTTGCCGCTCCGTTATTCCCATACTTCTAATATAGGAAACATTTGTTCTCTTTGCAAGAAGAAAATGCGTGAGCATCGCGCGGGGTCAAGCAACGAAGATTCTACTTGACCATAGCGACCATGAGGGGCATCTTCTGCCATAGCGAAAAGGCATTTCCCCTTCTGCTTAGGCCCGAACAAGCATGATGTTTTATGCTATGCTGAAGAAGTCTGATTCATAATCTCTGACATTGGGAGTCTGAGATGCTGAAAAGCTTCAAGATCATTGTGGAAAAGCATTCAGATGGGTACGTGGCGTATCCCCTCGGGCTCAAAGGAGTCATCGTGGGTGAGGGAGAAACCTACGAGGAAGCTTTGCAGGACGTCAAATCTGCAATAGGCTTTCACATTGAAACCTTTGGCTCAACCGTCTTCGATGAGACATCACCGGCATTGGAAGTCTTCGTTGCAGAGGCAGGAGTTGCCGTGTGACATCGAGATTCCCTGTAGATGCTCCCATCGAGACCGTCATTAAAGCCTTCGAGTATCTAGGGTTCACGGTTGTGCGCAGAGGCAACCATATTGCTCTGCTGCGTGAAAACGAGGATGGCACACGAACACCAATGACCATCCCGGAGCATCGCAAGATCAAGGGCTCTACCCTACGCACGATACTTACCCAAGCAGGGATCTCCAGAGATGAGTTTTTGAAGGCCTACGATCAAGTCTGATATAACTGGACACGGAACGGCAGCACCGGTTACCGGCGGCGGACTAAAGCACTCTGGAACTCTTTGGATGAAAGAGCGTTCGTAGCAATGAACCGACTGGAATTCATTGATTTGATGCGAAAGACTGCGCAGGATCTCGGCAGTGACCGACTGACAAGGGAAGATTTCAGTAAACACTCAGGTGTGACCCGAAACGAGTACGCAAAGCACTTCGACACATGGGCAGACGCTTGCGCTGCCGCTGGTCTTCAGACCGGTTTCCCCGTCAGTCACTTTGCGCCAAAACCATACTCAAAAGAGGACTGCGTTGAGGAACTGCGGCGAGTCGCCACTATGCTTGGTCGGAACGACCTATCGTCAAAGACTTTTGCTAAACATGCTCGTTTTTCCGCACACGTAGTGATTCGTCGCTTTGGAGGCTGGAAAAACGCTTTGGACGCAGCGGGTCTTGAACTCACTCTCAAGTCCAAGAAGAATTCGACGCTTCCGACGCAAGAGGAATGCGTTTCCGAGATGAAGCGTGTTGCGAATCTCTTGGGACAGTCCTATCTCACCGGAAGACAGTACGACAAGCATTCGACGATCAATAATCAGCGAGTGGTCAAGGTGTTTGGCAGTTGGCCCGCGGCTCTAGCGGCTGCCGAAATTTCTTTGTCACCGCACTACATAAGAGAAATCCCTGTCAAAGAACTTTCTGAGAATTTCCTGAAGGTGATGCAAGAATTAGGCAAGATCCCAACATTACA
>JACRDE010000076.1 GCA_016212935.1 Desulfomonile tiedjei
ACATGTCTTAAAACGACGAAACGCTCAAATCGGCCTTCGCAATTATCTGGATGTAGCTTGGAAACGACTCGCCGA
The DNA here is from genome assembly GCA_016212935.1 of Desulfomonile tiedjei. Taxonomy (GTDB): domain Bacteria; phylum Desulfobacterota; class Desulfomonilia; order Desulfomonilales; family Desulfomonilaceae; genus Desulfomonile; species Desulfomonile tiedjei_A. The sequence goes on from JACRDE010000076.1 coordinate 76, forward strand.
GGACAGAAATATCCCGCGATTTGGCATTCCTGATTGCCTTCCTTCAGAGAAAAGGATATTTTCCGGGACAAGATGTATGCTTCGGGAGCTCGGACATGGCTTAGGATGGGAGGGATTTCCATGAGTCGTCAGCGTCCATCTATTCCGAAAGACTTGATACAAGAATTCTGCACGAAGCACCACATTCGGAAACTATCCGTATTCGGGTCGTATTTACGCGAAGACTTTGGACCCGCGAGTGACATAGACTTCCTGGTCGAGTTTGAGGAAGGACAGACTCCGGGTTTTTTTGAACTTGCTGATATGGAGCAGGAACTATCAGACCTTCTTGGTGGCTGCAAAGTAGATCTTCGAACCCCTCATGAGCTGAGCCGATATTTCAGGGATGAGGTAATGGCGGAGGCTGAGGTGCAATATGCGAAAAGATGACCGGATTCGGCTGACGCATATGCTGGATTCGGCCCGTGAAGCCGTTCATTTTGCCGGAGGAAAAACAAGAGACGACCTCGAGGCGGACCGATTGCTGGCTTTGGGATTGATGAAGTGCATCGAAATCATAGGGGAGGCGGCTGCAAACATCTCGAACGAGTGCCGGGAGACTCTTCCCACCATCCCCTGGAGATCAATACTGGGCATGCGCAATCGTCTCGTTCATGCGTACTTCGAGATCGACCTCGATGTAGTCTGGTACACGACGAACGTTTCGCTCCCCCCATTGATCCAAATCCTTGAGGAGATTTTGACGCCGAAGCCATCTGGTTAGTTTCAGGCAGGATAGGATCCTATTGGGAAACAAAATGATAAGAGAGAAATGGTCAAAGAAATTCGAGAAATGCCGACAATGTGGAACCGAACGTTACGAACATGTTGCCAGAGGACTTTGCACTCGGTGCTATCGACTCGTCAGAAAGCTTGAGCAGGTGAAGACGTGGAAGCCGTCCGATCCAGAGCCGAAAAGAAGATACGGTTTCTACGATCTTGAAGAATTCAAGGCGAAGAAGCGAGATCTGGAAGGAGAAATCAAGGAACGGCTGGAATTCCTGAAAATTAAAGAGGAAACACTCAAAGGCCCGATTTATGGAATTGATATCGAAGGGCAACTTCGGCGCGTGGCAGAATTGTGTCGCGTGAGGAATAAGGGCTTGTTCCACGGAATGGCAAATGAAATTCAACACTGTTTCGGGCAAAAGCAGAGAAAGATGTTGTACGAGCTTCTGAACGCGATAGAAGAAGGGATATGGTGGGGTGGAAATCACCTTGGTTAGGCTTTGGGATGTGACAGCCACCAGAACCTTCGTGTGTGGCTGCAAATAGGCTGATCGGCCAATGTCGACCTTGTCTGCAGAGGGCCAAGCAATTGCGAATGATTGCAGCTACGACACCGCCGCAAGATAACTCTACCGGCTGAGGCCACGTCGTCACCTCGGCGGAAGCCGGGATCCCGGAGATTTCAGAAATCCTGGATTCCGGCTTCCGCCGGAATGACGGTTAGGGTCTTCGGCAAGGTGCACTGGTTTCGAGTGCGGTAAGACTTGTTTTGGGACGGCTGCTTATCTGACGGAAGCTCTCAAGGATACTGCGCCAGCGACTGGAGATGTTGTCCGTCCGGAAGTAGGGTAATTGGAACGTCGATCGCCTGTGTGCCCCTGTCTATCAACTTCTTTCTCTCGCAATCAGTGCAGCGAGATGACACACAATAGCGCGTCTTCCAGAACTTGCTCGATTCTGGGTCCCGGAATCTCTGGAACAGCATTGAACACTCTCCCAAGTGTCCGCAAGCCCTTTCCCCCTGTTCTACCGAGCTGTCGGTGAAGCCGTCGGAATGCCTGAGAGGAAGGGCTCCTCGTAATGATGCGGGAGACTCTCCTTGTGCGATTCCCAGGTAAGCACCGAGTTCTTTGTCCATCTTTTCGATGTGCTCGGTGACCCAATCGCCCAACTGATTGATCAGTGAGATTATATGTTGGCTTGTTATGCCTTCTTCTATTTGGCGCTGTATGTTCAACACGTCAAGGGTTAGACGCTCATGCGCTTTCTTGTGGGCAGGATATCCAGGATACCCATGTTTCTCCATGTAAAGCTCTTCAGTGCCGAAATGGACAACACAATAGTCGATGAGGAATTTCAGTATCTGCCCGACTTCTTGTTTTCCTTCCCCCCGGAGGACGGAGTCCATGAAACGGTCCAGGCGTCTGTAGAGTTCCTTGTGCTGATTATCAATGGCTTCGACGAAGACAGAAAGGGCAGGTTTCCACGCGAAATACACAGGCATGATCTTTCCCCCGCATATAATGAGAGGCCGCGGGCCTGATTCGCCGGCCGCTCTTGCAACCATGTCCTATGCTGCAAAAGAATCCGGTATGACCCTAATAGATGACTACTCGCTGAAATTGTGCGGCGAGTTCATCTCTGCTGCGGCATTATAGGCTATGGCGCCTCCTCGGATGGTTGATCGGCCACC
>JACRDE010000077.1 GCA_016212935.1 Desulfomonile tiedjei
CGCTTGTTCATGGTTCCTCGTTAAAGGGTTTAAGTCAAGGAAAAACAGGTAAAGACGCAAAATGTTATGAAGCTATATAGTGTTATATCACTATGTTATATTCCGTATTTCAGTTCAAAACTGGTAACAAGCAGCTAACATGCCAACATACAAATAATTTACTTGACACATAATGGGGGCCATGATACCTCGGGGCCCCAGGAACGACGCAGGAGCCCCCTGGGCACTTCCCCTACGGCAGAACTGCTACTGTTTACAGAGCTGACCTAATAAAAGGAGGGTATAATGGTCAAAAGAGTTGTGAGTGCTTTTCTTTGCATTGTGATGCTGACTTCAGTATCGCTTTCCCTTGCCGGAGGACCTCCGGCACCCCCAGTCCCGCCTGGTTGCTATCCAGCAAAGCCTTGCGGACCCACCGGTCCGGGTGGACCTTCTTCCTCGTATTGGGGTGACGCTCCGATTCCAGGCTTGTGTGGAGGCATCATTGCCTTACCGTTTCTCGTTTGCGGCAGTCTACTTGGTGGGAACACTGGCGGGGCCTATGCGCCTGCTTATGGTCCGGGCTATGCTCCGGTTTCGTACCCTGCGAAGTACGTTGCTCCCGTAGCGCCCGTGCGCTATGCACCTGCTTATCCCCAGGCATGCGCTCCGGCTTATCCGCCCGCATGTGCGCCGGCCCCCATGCCATGCGGCCCAGGTTACGGTCAGCCTGCAGGTGGAGGAATGTTTAGCGGACTTCCGTGCCTTGATCTGTGTGCGAGCCTGCTGGGATTCGGTGGCGGCACGGGTCTATTTTACTAGAGGGCACGAATCATATAGCGCTAGAGAAACCCAAACTCAATCCTTCCAATCTATCGGGGACTTCGGTCCCCGTTTTTTTTGTCCGCAAAAGCTTTTCAGTGCGAAAATCCCAAGGGTATGGTTCTTGTGAAGGCATTTCTGTTCAAGCCTAGGCATGCGTCGCGTACTGGACGCGCTCATATGAAAAATCTATATTGTGAATTATTTCTCTTGGTTCAGGGTGAATCCGCTCCATGGCCTTACGTACGGATAGTCTTTCCAAACGCTTGGAGACACTTGAAGGAGTGTTGGACCGGCTCGTCTTCGCTTCGGAAACAAGCGAATTCATAGTGGCCCGCATGACTGTTCGCGGCCGGCGGGAACCTGTGACCATACTGGGACTTCTGCCAAAACCGTGCCCGGGCGAGACCCTCATACTTCAGGGCCAATGGGAAATGGACAAAAAGTTCGGAGAACAGTTTAGATTCGAGACCGCTGAGACCCGCGTCCCATCCACCATCCAGGGCATAGAAAAGTATCTGGCTTCGACTCTGATCAAGGGCATCGGTCCGGAGATGGCGCGCCGGATAACCGCGGCATTCGGCGAAAAGACACTTGAGATAATCGAAAAGAAACCTGAAAAACTCAAACGAGTTTCAGGTATTGGACCGAAGCGCGCAGTAATGATAGCAGAAGCTTTCGTAGAACAGAAAAGCATAAGGGACGTCATGCTTTTCCTACAAACTCATGGAGTGTCACCCACGTACGCGTACAAAATATTTAAGAAGTACGGTAACAAAGCCACAGGTGTGGTATCAGGCAATCCGTACGTGCTTGCAACGGATATCAGGGGAATAGGTTTCAGATCGGCAGACAAGATTGCGGGCAGCCTCGGGATTGACATGAGGTCTCCTTTCCGCGCTGCAGCTGGGATTCTCCACGTTTTGGACTTGGTCCAGTCGGAGGGTCACGTTTACTATCCGCTCACTAATCTGCTGCAGAAGGCGCGGGAACTGCTTGGGATCGATAATCACACACTGGAACGGGCCCTGGAAGGTCTGACCGCCTCTGGGGCAGTGGTCCTTGAGGACGATGAACGTGTCTATCCTGCGTTAATGGCCGCAGCGGAGGCCTCTACGGCTCGATACCTGAGGGACTTGATTTGTTCACCCAGATTTCTTCCTGAGATAAGAGTGGATGCAGCGATTGGATGGATCGAACAGCGAACGGGGATGATGCTATCAGATGCCCAAAGAGAGGCAATCGCTGCTGTAGTGGACCACAAGGTTCTGATAATAACAGGTGGACCCGGAACCGGGAAAACCACTCTCTTGAGGTCGCTCATCGAGATCTTGGAGCGAAAGAAACTCCGGGCGCTTCTTTGCGCACCCACAGGAAGAGCTGCGAAACGTCTTGCAGAAACCACCGGCCGCGAGGCAAAGACCGTCCATAGACTTCTCGAATATTCACCATCGGAAAGAGGGTTTCAGCGTGGGCGCTCAAGACCGCTGGAAGCCGAGGTGGTTGTGGTCGACGAGGTCTCCATGGTGGATATCTCCCTTATGCGCCACTTGCTTGCCGCCGTCCACCCGCAAACCACCCTGCTCCTGGTGGGAGACGCGGATCAGCTACCCTCGGTAGGACCGGGAAACGTGCTGGGAGACCTCATCAACTCAGGTAAGATCCCGGTGGTTCAGCTTCGGAAGGTGTTCCGCCAGGCCAATGAGAGCCTGATAGTTGCCAACGCACACCGCGTGAATCAGGGACTTATGCCGGAAAGCCCAAATGAGAACGCTGTGCTGTCTGATTTCTACCTGATAGAGAAAGATGATGCAGAAGAGTGTGTGCGGCTCATAAAAGAAATGGTAAGCCGCAGGATTCCTGATCGCTTTGGTCTGAATCCGGTGCAAGACGTGCAAATACTGAGTCCCATGCACAAAGGGAGTCTTGGGACAGAGAATCTGAACCGAGAGTTAAGGGAAATACTCAACCCAAACGGGAATCCCCTCAGGGGCGACCGCTTCCGCGTGGGCGACCGGGTAATGCAAACGCGCAACAACTACGAAAAAGAGGTGTTCAACGGGGATGTGGGCCGAATCGTAGGTTTCAACACCGAGGAAGAAGAGGCCCTTGTAGAATACGACGGTCGGACCGTTGCTTATCACATCTCAGAAATGGATGAAATGATACTCGCTTACGCGGTCACAATTCACAAGGCACAGGGAAGCGAGTACCCCGCTGTGATAATACCCATGAGTACCCAGCATTATGTGCTGTTGCGGCGAAACCTCTTATACACAGCCATGACAAGAGGCAAAAACCTGGTCATCGTGATAGGGAGCTCAAAGGCCCTGCAAATGGCAGTGGAAAACCGCATCGTGGAGCCGCGCTTCACCCACCTCGCGGCAAAGATATGAACTGATACTAACCCTCAATCAAAGACGTAAAATCGGGGAAACCCTTCTTGTAAGAAGTGTTTCCCCGAACCCCTTCCCAAGAATTTCGAGCATTTGTCTGCATCCTCATTTTCCGCTGGAAAATGAAGATGCAGAGCAGTGCTAAAAGTTTCTTGGAAGGGCCTGGGGAACCTTCTTTACAAAGCAGGTCGCCCAAATTCTTACTGCTCTGAACGAGCATTGGTATGAGGTGAAGGTTACAGTCTATCTTGCAACCGAGCGCTGAAGGTATCCTCTCCTGTCTTTTATGGACATTTCGAAGAGCCGCAGATACTCCTTTGCAGAGCGTTTCCAAGAGAAATCCCGTGTCATACCTCGCGCAATCAGACGTTTCCATGCTTCAGGTTCGTCCTTGTAGGTTCGGACTGCCCTAAGAATCGCTTGTTCCAGAGCAGAGGTTTCAGGCTTCTCAAACCTGAAGCCAGTGCCGATGTCCCGTTGCAGGTCGAATTCTTCGACTGTGTCGGTAAGCCCTCCTGTGATACGCACCACAGGGACTGTTCCGTATTTCAGGGCATAAAGTTGATTCAGGCCGCAGGGCTCGTATCTGGAAGGGACCACGACGATATCCGCACCTGCAAAAATCTTGTGGGCCCATTCATTGCTGTACGTGATGAAAGTGGCCACTTTGCCCGGGTACTGCTCGCTGAATTGGCGGAAAGAATCCTCGTATTTTGCGTCTCCCGTTCCAAGGACCACGACCTGCAAATCCTCCTGAACGAGCGACGGCAATGCCGCACCAAGGATGTCCACGCCCTTCTGGCTTGATAACCTGCTGACAACAG
>JACRDE010000080.1 GCA_016212935.1 Desulfomonile tiedjei
AGACACTCGGCACCGATCACTTGGAACAAACCGTCTTCCCGGGGATGATCGAATCCATTCCAGAGCTGCTCACGTTTTTTGACGAGCCTTTTGCGGACTATTCAGCTATCCCGACCTTTCTTGTGTCGCGACTCGCTGCAAAGCATGTGAAAGTCGTCCTGACAGGAGACGGGGGGGACGAAGTCTTCGCCGGTTATCCCACCCACGTGGCCTACAGGGTAAGCAGACTCTTCAGAGTGATCCCCAGGTGGATAAGGGAAAACGTCATCAGCCCTGCGGTCATGGCTTTGCCCGCCTCCATGGAGAGGATCAGTTTCGATTACAAGGCCAAAAGGTTCGTCACAGGTGCGGACCTTCCTCTGGAGCAGGGCCACTACTGGTGGAAGGTGATTTTCAACGAGCCGGAAAAGACACTCCTCTGCAATCCAAGTTTTCTCGAAACGGGATTTCGGGACAGTTTTGAGACTTTCGACAGGCACTTCCGCGCCTGCAATCACGCTCATCCTTTGAACCGGCTCCTATATGTAGATGCGAAAACATTTTTGTTGGACGACAACCTGACCAAAGTCGACAGGATGACCATGGCGAATTCTCTTGAGGCGCGTGTCCCTCTCCTGGACCACGAGATCGTGGAACGTGTTGCACTCATGCCCCCCAGAGAGAAATCGCGCGGGCTTCAGACCAAGCGTCTGCTGCGGAGAGCCGTCCGGGGTCTGCTGCCACCTGAAATAAGAAAAGGAAAGAAGAAAGGATTCACTCCACCGCTCCCCTTTTGGATAAGGGACGAGCTCAAAGAATTCCTGACGGATCGGTTTTCGGATGAAAAGCTTTCAGCAGGCGGTATTCTCAATCCATCCTACTGCCGGCAGATGCTCCGTGAGCACATCGACGGTAAGAAGGACAACAACAGGCAGATCTGGACAATACTGGCCCTTGTTTGCTGGCTCGAAAAGTACGGTTGATCTATTCTAGAGAGTTTCTACAGGACCAAATCGTTTCTCAGCAAGCCCACCACCCCAGAATTGCGAAGTAGCAGCATACACTCGCAAGACCTATCCAATCCGATTGATTGAACCCAAGGGCGTGCATAAAGGTACGGTTTGAGTAACGGCCGTAGCCTTTGAGTTCCATGTAAAGACTGACATCTTTGGCCCTTTTCAATGATTTGAGAATAAGCGGCAGGACTACTGGAACCAATCCTTTGATTTTCTGGCGAGTTGTGGACAGATCCAGCCCCCTGGCCTGCTGGCTTTCAAAGATTGCTCTGAGATCTTTTTCAAGCACTGGGAGAAAACGCAAAGCAAGGCCCGGCAATACTGCATAACGATGAGGCATGCCCAGTCTCACCGAAAGAAGAGTCAAGTCCTCCGGGGAAGTCCAGATCACGAACTGCAGGAACAGACAGCACAGAATCAACAACTGCAAGAAGCTCTGAAGACCGGCTGCAACGCCCCCGAAATAGAGCTTCACAAAAACCGCATCAACAATTACTTTCCCTTCCGGCCGCAGAACCCCTAGAAGCAGAACAAGCTGAGCGCCTATAATGAGTGAAATCTTGAACAGGGGTAGGAACGTCTTGAGCTTGATACGACCTGAAAGGGTTGTCAGAGCGACGAATATCAGGATAACCGACAACTGGATGATCCCGTTGCAGAGGAATACTGCAGAGCAATTTCCCACGAGCCAGATCAATTTGACTCTTGGGTCCAGGCGATGAATGAGAGAATCGCCGCTATGCCCGAGCAACAGCTTCAAGTTTCCGTCCTCTCGAAGAATCAGATTCGACACGACCTTGTTTCATGACAATGATCCTGCCGCAGAAATGCTCTGCTGCAACCTGATCGTGAGTAATCATAATAATTGTTCGGCCTTCTGAATTCTCTCGGGTCAGAAGCGCCATGATCTCCCGGTTTCGGGGATAATCCAGCGCGGACGTGGGTTCATCGACAACCAGAATCTCTGCTTCATTCACCATACAGGAGGCCAGAGCGACCCTTTGAAGTTTGCTTCGGGACAACCTGTACGGATGCTCGTCCGCAACATCCAACAGGTCGAATCGCTTCAGCATGCTCTCCACCCGCTCGTTGACTATAAGGGACGGGGTCTTTCTCACTGTCAGCCCGAATCCCACTTCCTCTCGAACAGTGTTGGAGCACACCTGCATCAGAGGATCCTGAAACAGATACCCCACATGATCGGACATCCGGGCTGGGGTGCAGTCCTTCACGGCCAGGCCGTTCACGATTACCTCGCCCGTTGACGGACGCAAGAGCCCGTTGAAATGCTTCGCTAAAGTCGTTTTGCCTGCTCCGTTTTCTCCGACGATCGCGACGAATTCGCCTCGTAGTAACTCGAGTGAGATTCCCTGGAGTGCGAAGTCTGAATCCTGATATCTGAACCACAGATCCTTCACTGTTATGATCGGATCGGCATTGATCTTTTTATTTCGGCTCCTGCACGACTGCGCCCGACCATCCCTCGCGTGGCTTCCCGCACCGGAAGCAACTGAGAGCAGCGCCTTTCCGGCAACTGATGCCGAAGCTCGCCTTCGATTCGTGTCGTGGGTTAGGGTTCCCCTTTCCATTACGATGGTCCGGTGCACAAAGGCCGAGCATTCATCGGAACGCGAATCCACCAAAATCACGGCCTTGCCCTGCTCGCTGCACATGCGATCCAATTTGCACCAAAGATCCCTGCGGGTGGAATGGTCAATCTGGTCGAACGCACGATCCAATATCAACAATTTCGGACTCAGGGTTAATGCGGACGCGATGGCCGCCCTTTGTATTTCCCCGCCGGAAAGGGTCTCAGACATTCGGTTCTCGCAACCGTTCAGCCCCACGAACCGAAAAGCTCGCTTCACGCTCTCCACGATTTGGGGCCGTTCCAGAAGGAGGCTACACGGACCGAAGGCAAGGTCTTCCTTCAACGTGGCGCAAAATAGCTGGTTCAGAGGGTCATCGCCCACGAAACCGATTTCTCCGGCCAATTCGGGCAAACGCCAACCGGCCAGGTTCCGGCCGCAAAAGAGAACTTCGCCTTCAATCGCTGCGGGTTCAAATGACGGGATTATTCCCGCAAGGATGCGGCAGAGCACTGATTTACCGGATTCGCTCGCACCGGTAACGTGGATGAATTCTCCGGGGTTCACATCGAAGTGTAGCCCTCGAAGCACAGGATCGGAACCGCCAGGATAGTGAAGGCTGTCGATACGGACTGTCATCATACGGGACATATGATCGTGCCCCCGATCACTCGCTGAGACCCTTTTTTCTCAAGATTTCCAAAGCCATATGCGCAGCTTCCGTGTGAACGGCAATGGATTCCGCGAAGCCATCCATTGGTTTTGTCGCGTCGATGGCCATTTTGGCGGTCCTGCTCTTTTCATCGGTGGACGGGTCCAGGGTGCATCCCATCCCCAGGCGACGTGGGATAATGTGAATGTCGCTATCAGCCTGGACGCGAGTTGCAATGGCCCAGAGCACCTGCTGTTCATCGAACACGTCCACATCGTCATCCACAACGACAACCATCTTGAGGTTGTGGTCAACCGAGAGAGCCGCCATTACTGCCTGCATGGGTTGGCCTTCTGCAATTTTTTTCATCGAAATGTAGCAGTGGAAAAGTCCGCAGGCCGAAAGCGGGGCGTGTACCGCCCTTACGTTCGGCAACGTTTCTTTCAAGGCCTTCAGGACATCGCCCTCACGCTGGACGGCAACTATGGTTATGTGCTCGGATGTCATCCCGGGGGTAATGGACTGGTAGCGGGCATTATCCCGATAATAGACCGCTTTTGGGACAAACACATTTTCCGTGCTGCGCCTGCATGCATAGTTGGTGAATTCAGCAAAAGGACCCTCGTTTTCTCGGACGCGTGCCAGTATTTCTCCCTCTATGACTATTTCCGCCCAAGCTGGAACCCGCAGGTCTATGGTATTGCAGCGAGCAATCTGCAGAGGCTCGCCGAGTAATCCCCCGATGCGCTCGAATTTGCCCTGATCGTAAGGAACAAGAGCCATGGAACCGAGCGAAACAGCTGGGTGGACGCCTAGGACTACCGCTGCTTCCAGGTTTCGGCCGATATCCTCTGCGCGCCTGAAGTATTCCCAGAGGCGCTGCCTCGAGTGAAGGCTAATCCCCAGCCTGTCTTTGCCCTTGAGCTGCATTCTGTGATATCCGCAGGTATTGGCTCCGGAAACAGGATCGTTTGCCACCACCAGCCCTGCTGTGATGTAAGGGCCCGCATCTATAGGGAAATGGGTCAGGATAGGCAATCTTGTCAGATCCAGGCCGGTTCCCTCCATGCAGTTCGCGTTGAACCTAGGATCGCAGATCTCTTCCGGAGGAACGCTCGTTTTGATTCGGTGGGCGAAAGTCGACGGGAGCTCATCTTTCTTCACGCCGATGGCCTCTGCAAGCCGCTGCCTGGTGGCAAGCGTGTTCGCCACGACCGGGAATTCCGAGCCGTCCACCCGTTCGAACACGACGACCGGAAAACGTCTCCTCCGTTCCAATTCCACGATAAGGGCTGTGGAGTCGTACTCCCGACTGATCTCCTGTTCGATTCTGAGGACCTCTTCAGGGCATCGGTTCTCATATTGTTGCAAAAAGACTCGCCAGTCCTGGCTCATGTGCCTCTCCTCATACTCTTTCCAATTGTCTCATTCCGTGACGCCTGATTTGATAACGGCATTGTAAACGAGGTGTGTGAGCAGTGTGCCGCCAATGATTCCAGCGGCCGAGGTAATAGCTGCCGCAATTAGTATCAGTGACCAGGGGAGATGCAAAACGACTTTCAATCCCACTGCTACGCAGGCGTTCCCGACCAGGTTCGTGAATATCTGCGGGATTAGATGATGCAGCCGTGTCCGCATAGGCAGTCTCCTGGAAACGAGTGAGTACGTGATCGAACCCAATCCGTTGGCTGGTATGAAGAACATGGCAAGAGGAGACAACCCGGTAGCCACAGCAACAAACGCTGCCACTTCCGCTGTTATCAGTCCGGCAGGCTGCCGGTAGAGAAGGACCACCAGCCCGGTAAAGGTGGCCCATGTAACGCCTCCTATTATGACCAACGCGGGGCTGATCAACACGTCTATGCGGTGAGCCACCTGCTGCACCAGAACAAAGACTAATCCCAGAAGCACCGATCCCACCAGGGACCGGGTATCAATACGAAACAACCGAGTGTCCAGCCTTACGGATTCCGCTGCCGAAACTGTTCCCATTCTATGACCTCCTCTGTTGATGAGCCGTTTCGCCCCAGGGCATAAATAAAAAGCCCCTGTTCCGATCAAGGAACAGGGGCTACCTTTGCCATCAGTTTGCCCCCGGGATTCAGCGTCCGTCTTCTGGCTTCCGGGTCGTTCTCCACCCGCCCTTCCCAATCGGTTTCAACCGATCAGTGGTCCTGCGGGAATTGTCTCCGGTTACAGCGGCGGGACCGCCACGGATTTTCACCGTGTTCCGGTAACGCGTAATCCTGGTTAATATCAAGACTAATCTTTGCAGTCCGAGCGGTCAAGAAAAAAGATCGTGAAGGAAAGCACCTTTGAGATTGTGTCTTTCAACTAGATTTTGGGTTCTCGTCCAAACAAAAAGCTGATATCTTTAAGCAACGGCCTGCCGCAGAACGCTTGCCTCTGCAAACAACGGGAATAACATCATGAAACACAAAGTTCTCATTATGAGGTGCGATGATTACGACCCGGCCAGGATAGCGGGAATCGTGAGAAAGGGAATGGAAGAACTCGGAGTGAAGCCTCACGGAAAAACACTCCTGAAGCCAAACTGCGTAATCGCAGAACCTCTACTGTTCCCCCATGCAGCGACCAGAAAAGAGCTTCTTGAAGGCGTCATCATGGCCATGAAGGAAAAAGGTGACGCAATTGAAGAATTGGCCGTTGGCGAGAGATCCGGGATCTCGATTCCCAACCGTTTCTGCTTCAGCAGGTCCGGTTATGAAGATGTGATCGCCAGGCATGGGGTCAAGCCTTATCACTTCGACGAAACAAGAGACGTTCCGGTGAGGCTCAAGGGTGATCACAGACTCAGGGATTCGATCTCTGTCCCTAAACCTGTTGCAGACTGCGATTTTTTCGTTAACCTACCGAAATTAAAAGCTCATCCGTGGACCAGAGTGACAGCGAGCCTAAAGAACCTTATCGGCATTCAGGATGACCGATACCGGCTGGTTGACCACAACAGTCTCCTGGAACACAAAATTGCGGACCTGCAAGAAGTGGTCACACCGGGCCTGATTGTGGTGGACTCGATCGAAGCCGGGCAGAAGATGATGTTGACTCCCACACCGTTCAAGATCGGGGCGATTGTCATAGGGACCAATTCATGCGCAGTAGACACGGTCTGCTGTCACATGATTCACGTGGACCCTAGAGATGTGGTCCATCTGCGATACGCGTCGGAAAGAGGATTCGGCCCCATGAACCTCGACGAGATAGACGTCGCAGGAGATTTCCCAATCGAAGAGGTCCGAACCAAATCCGAGGGGTTCGAGTTGTTCATGGAGCACATTGAGGACTACTTCAACGGAAAAGGAAATATCACGTGCAAGGTAGGGACATTTCCGGAAACTCATTCTAGCGATTACTACTGGGGTGGTTGTCCTGGGGCGCTCCAGGAATCCATACATATTTTCAAAATGTATTTCCCGGACGTCTTGCAGAGAATACAAAAAGTGCGATACGTGGTCGGAAAGGTTGAGGGGCCGCTGAATCTTGCTCCAGACGAAAAGGTTATCTTCGCCGGTGATTGCACCAGCTGGGAAGGTGAAATCGACGGGGAGCACGTGAAGATTGAAAGCAGCTACAAGACCGCTTCACAGGTGGATCTAAAGCGGATGCCTTCAACCGACATGATTGTACGAATTCTGTCCCCGTTGTTCCAGTGCTTCTTCAACTCCAAGCGATATATTCATGCAAAAGGATGCCCGCTGTCGGTCGCAGCTCACGTGAACTACATGTCTTCATTGGGCAAGATCAAGAACGTCAACTTTGATACGCGCACTATAATGCCCGTAAGTATTGCGTATTTGCAGATGCGGGCCCACCGGTTCTACAATAGGTCGTTCGGCTAGTCTCTTAGCCTTGCCGGGAATTTGCCTTGGGCTTGAGCTCGAACCGCTCCATCTTCAAGGGACCGCCTTTTCCGCTTGAT
>JACRDE010000072.1 GCA_016212935.1 Desulfomonile tiedjei
ACCGTATCTCAGTTCCAGTGTGGCTGATCATCCTCTCAGACCAGCTAACCATCTCGGCCTTGGTGAGCCGTTACCTCACCAACTAGCTAATGGTCCGCGGGCCCATCCTCAGGTGCCGGCTTCTTCGAGAGGCCGACTTTGACCCCTTGAGCCAGAGCTCATGTGGTCTTATCCGGTATTAGCGGGCCTTTCGGCCAGTTATCCCAATCCCAAGGGCAGGTTACCCACGTGTTACTCACCCGTGCGCCACTTTACTCCACGCCCCGAAGGACGTGTTTCTCGTGCGACTTGCATGTGTTAGGCACGCCGCCAGCGTTCGTTCTGAGCCAGGATCAAACTCTCCAGTTTAACTGAATCATCGTTGACCCGAACGTTCTGCTATTCAGTTTTCAAAGATCGACGGACTGACTGAGGCCACAGCCCCTTTGTTATCAGCCTACATCGAATTTAAAAAGCTGTCAAGTAAAAAACTAACCGCTTTTTAATTTTTTCCTCGATGCGAATCCCCCGAGCCTACACCCTTCCGGGATTCGATGTCAAGAAAAATCTTCTCGCCCTTGCGAGATCTTTTCTCCAGCTTCTATAGTCAACCGGGATAGGAAAAAGTTTCCCTGTTTTTTCCCAAGGGAAAATAACTACTCCCAGCCGACCCGTATGTCTTAAAGGCTGATTAAAAGATTGCTGAGTGGCGCTTTCGCGCTCACCAGGCTTGGCAGTATGTCAATCACCGGGACATCGTCCCGAGGCGTTTCCTCATCAATGAGGAAGTCACAGTTATACTCCGCCCCTCTTTTCTTGTCAAGACCAAATAGTCCGAGAAGAAAGCTCAACCTTTACGGGTTAATACGCTGGGTTCACGCTTGGGCATCGTTCGAGATCCATTGATAATGAGTGGATTGATAGCTCCGAAGTGGGCCCCTTTGTCGTGGATTTTAGCGCGCAGCGCAGCTAAACGCTGGTTCCTTTCTGTAGATTGATCCCACCTATCAGCTTGTTAACCACATTGCCGCCTTTTAGATCGGAGCGAACGCGCCGCGCCGCGTTGTGCGTGGTCCATCGCCCTCCTCCGTCTTTCCATCCTTCGTGCCAACATGATTCTTTTGTAATTATTGCTGTTTGATATCTGCGCGCCAAGGGAATCCAGCCACCTGGGTGGGGTTCGCATCCATACTTGGGAGAATCAGGGGGGGAATGAGCCAGTCAATTTTCGGTAACTCATGCCAATGTGCGTCCAGGCGCGTGGTCCTGGAGGATCGAGCAGGTAGCGGTTTCGGGAAAGTTTCTTCCGTTACGAACGGCATCCTTTCGCTTCCTTTCGGAAACTTTCCCGAGCCCACGGTTGGCAAAGTCATTTCTTTGACCGCGCATGCCTATGAAACAACTTGATAGGCAGCGGCAAGATGCCGGTCGCTACTGCGGTGTTTTCATGGTAATTTATGGCGTCTTCCGCCATGGATGTTGGTATAAGTCTGCAGATACTTCCGCACATTCCGCAACAGAGATATCAGGGACGGTCTCGCCGCGTCACCGGCTCCGACGAGTCTTTCGGGTTGGAGGAAGGTCCAGAACGTGATCGGGGAGAGGACCGATTCGCGTCCCCTCCCCTGATTTTGCACAGAATGCTCCCCGATTAGGCCCGGCAATCAGCGTCAGGCCGTCTTCTTTGCAGCTTCCGGTACGACAAGTTGAATCGCGTGAACTGGACACCCCTGTTCACACAAACCGCATCCCACACAAGCTTTAGGATCGTACAGGCCCGCAATGCTTTCGCCGTCAATTTCTCCCATTCCTATCGCCTGGAAAGGACAGACCGCTGCGCAGACTTCGCATCCCACACAGTCCTCTGTCCATACATATGGTGTGGGCCAGTCGGATTTCTTAACTTTGGGAGGCACGTTCCCTTGTGCATCGCGGATGGCGCCGTAAGGGCAACCGCGTCCGCAGACTCCGCATTCTATGCACTTGCTGACGTCTATGGAATGGGGTTGCTTCTTCTCCCCGACTGAAGCCCTGGTCGGGCAGTTTCTTGCACAAGTCTGGCAGCCTCGGCACTCTTCCGCGACGATTCGGTAGGCCATTTCGTTGCTCCTTCGTGATATGAGAGTTTGTTGACAGAAATGGATTTTGAGAAAATTCTCTGTAAAAGAGAACCTATAGATTACTTCCTCAACATCGGGACTGTCAAGAATCGTAATTGCGCTGGGTAGGAAAATTCGATTTTAGAAAAGTCCGCCAAGTGAGGCTATTTGTTGGTAGTCAGTCTCTGCACCAATTTTTCAACTATTTGATCGACAAGCATCTCCATTAGCCTGTCGGTCAGTCTGTCCACTACCTTGTCCACTATTTCGTCTGCAATCAAATCGGCTGATTCCTCCGCCAGGACTACCACGGTTTGCGATTCTTCAGTCGTAGATCCGTCAACCATTGAACTCATCTCTCCGGAATCCATCATTGAGCCGGCGTCCTCGTACTCATCCGATCCCAGATCCGGGTCCTCGGAGTCCTCGTAGTCGTCTATCTGCACTACATGGGCGATTTTCGGGCCACCAGTCTTGTCCGCAGCAGCTAAAGTGGACTGGCTCTCGAATCCGGAGTCCGGAAAAGAGCTGCTCTTAGCAGCCCCCCCTGCGGAACCCAGGTTCAGTTGTCCGAATTCCTCCAAGTCGTAGCGGAAATCCGGGTTGATGTATTTTACTCGGCATTGGAATTCACGAGACGGGACTTTGCAGTTTGTGGTTTCCGGCAATCGCAGTAGAGAGTCTATTCCTACCGGCGTAGCACACTGGAAATAATTATTGATGCTCTCAATTACAGTCTCCACCGCTTCCGGGTTCTCAATCCGCGTCACCTGCTTCAAAAGCCAATACAGATGCAGACCCTGCCCAGACTCGACGATAATGGACGGCGGCAGAGGGAAACTTCTCACGGCCTTTGCAGCCTGGGCCTGTCCGAAGAAATAGACCTGCTTGCCGGAATAACCTTCGGGACTCAGATCGAGCCCGCACCACAGCGCAACCAAATATTGTATGTATGTTCTCTCGGGTTTCATGTTTTCGTGCGGGCAGACGCCGAAAAAAACGTTTTGGTCGGAGAGATACTGTTCCTTAGCAAGTATCTCCACATTCGGGAAATACCGGGTGCTAGCCTTTCGGTCAATATTTCTGACCGTCTTGACCAGAATGAACCCTTCCCGTTTTCTGAAATACTCGTGAAAAAGGGTTTCCAGGAAATCTTTCCGGGTAAACTTGTTCATAAGTAAGAACCTTGGAAGATTTTTGGAGCGTCGGGCATGTATTTTATGGACAGCAATCAAAAATGTCAACAATTATAGAAAGGTAAGAAATACTTGGTACGATTGAGCGCCCGCCGAGCTGAATCCATTCGTGCTACCGCGCCGAGTCTTGTCCAAGCCGTGTGCAGGACATGAGCCTTTTGAGACGAAAAGTCTCGAAGCTCGTCAGTTCTGTTTCAGAGCACTTGAAAACATGGATTCCGTCTTGCTGGAAGTTAGAAACCGAATTAACGTCATTGTTCACATACTGGACAGCCTGAGTTAATTGTGGTAGGACAAATTTAGGGGCTTTCATCCCCTTGAAGTACCATACGTACAATTGAAGGAGGCAAAGGATGAAAAGAGTTGCTCTTGTATTTGCGCTTGTTGCTGCGATAGGATTTGCGTCGCACGTGTTCGCTGAACCGGCTTCAGCTTTCCTTTTCGGAGGAGGCGGTCTTTTCGGCGGCGGCAAAGCTTCTTACTGCGGGACCGGGAACTGCGCCCCCACGTATGGATGTTATCCTGCGTATTACGGCTGCTATCCGGCCACCCCTTGCAAAGTTGGGAAAAAGAAAGCCAAGGCCGGTGCTGCTGCAGCTCCTGCTCCGAAAGCGAAGAAGGAAAAAAAGAAATAACGAGTCGGCTCGCTCGAGCACGACAAACAGACTTTTTTTGGTTTTTCAAGGGGATGAGAATTGCCGCGCGGAACCGCGGCGACTGTTTGTTGGGATTGATCACCAAAATGTTCCAAGTTTCAGTTGCCGGGGGCGACTCACCGAACGAGTGGTTTCCCTCGGCCCCTCTTACTCCAACCCGCCTGGTCCTAGATTTCTTCCAACTAAGATTGTGCTGTTAGAGGCATACAACCTGAAATACTGGCTGCCTAAGGCTAGGCTGTTCCATGCGAGAGGCTGCCTCCGACCGGCCCGCATTCAGAGGAGCAAGAGCCAGAGGGAACCTTCTTTGCTCCAGATGGGCTTCCCCAGTGTTACTGATTTGAA
>JACRDE010000073.1 GCA_016212935.1 Desulfomonile tiedjei
AAGTGTCACCGGCAAGCCGAACACCAACCAAATTTGCATCTGTGTCTGCAGTCTTTGAAATTGTTCGTCAGAAGCAATGATGTAACCGCGCCCTATGGAGCCCCATGGAGAGAAGATCCCGCGGCCATCTTCAGTCATTTTGAATTGGCTATCTGCGAAAGTAACCAGAAGTTCTTTTCCCATTACCATCTCCCGAATTGGATCGGCCACTGGGCGCAGAAGTCACCGGGATTCGGCATCCACACCAATTGCCTTACTGGCAGCGGTCCCCTCAGGAAGGCAAGCCTCCCAGAGCATGGTTTTTGTTTCCTTGTCTATGGATGCCTTGATCCAACTATCTCCGCGAAATCGAAGCGCCAGCAGGCTGCACATAAGAATCATCGAAATAGTCATGGACCACCAGATTCCCAGGGCCCCGGCATGAAGAACATGAATTACTACAAGCATCAATGGAATCCTGAAAATCCACATTCCAGCAAAGATTATCTTCATGGTGCCGAAAGTGTCACCTGCCCCTTGCAGGGCTCCGGAAAGAGTTATTCCGACAGCCAGGAAAGGCACCCCAATCATGTTCACGCGTAGGTAGCGCGTCATTTCGTCGCGAACTGCGGGATCCTCTGTAAGCAAAGAAGAAATGTGCGGGGCAAAAGCAAATATGGCGAGCGCAGGCAAGATTATTATTCCCACGCAAAGGGCTGCAGTGGCTTTGGCTCCGGAACGCGCTCCGGCCGTGTCACCAGCCCCGAGCCTGTTTCCTGTAAGCACCGCGGAAGCCATGTTCAAAGCAAAAACCGGCAGGAAAATTATGGCTTCCACTCTGACACCTGCCGTCATGGCCGCGAGTGCGGTAATTTGCCCTGCCTCGAGCTGACCGGCAAGGAAATAGATCACCAGGGTTCCGGCATTCCATGCGGTCTGCTGGAGCGCAGTGGGAACCCCAAGCTTGACCAGGTTTTTCATGCAGCGCGGCAGAGGCCCCATCCACACGCTGGGCAGAATCCGGTCGGGCCCGGAAAACATACAAATAAGATTCAGAAACATCCCTGTGGTAGTTGCTGCAGCAGTAGCCCACGCTATTCCGATGTAACCCAGAGCGGGTATTGGACCCCACCCAAAACCTAGAATCAAATCCCCCAGCACATTGACTACGGCAGCGACAAAACTGTTCGTCATAGCGAGCCGTACGCGTCCGGAAGCGCGCAAGACACCGGCTGTGATTATCATCAGGTATGTGGGAATGAGAACCAGCGAGAAGACCCGCAAAAAGTCCTCTGCTATCGATTGAATGCCCTCAGGCATGCCCGCGACCCGAACTATTGCGCCGGGATACAATTGGGCCAACACCGTGAGCGCGCCTGATATGAGCACGCCCAAAGCCAGCGAGTGAGCAGTTATGCTGCCTACTCCTTCGTTGCATTTGGCGCCGTAAGCCTGCGACACCATGGAAACCGTGCCCACGGTCACGCCGTTTGCAAGAATCATCAGGGTCCAGTAGAGCTGCCCCACGTAGCCGACTGCAGCAAGTATGTCAGTACCCAGGAATCCTGCGACATACACGTCCGCTATGCCGATGGAGAACTGAAAGAACATAATCAGGATCATGGGCCAACCCATGCTCCAGGATTCGCGAAGAAACCGCCTGATTTCCAATTCGGGTTTTATTTGAATCATAGTTGCCATTTGCAGCCGCCCCATTCAGCATAACACCTTTTGTGCGAGTTTTGGAAATAGCGTCCAATGTCGCAGAGCAGAAGAATCAATCGGTTCGCCTTTCCCGAGTGTCCCTTGAATTTTTCGGATGCGGACCCTATAGTTGCCGGTGATCTGATACCAGTGCGCCTCCAAACGTGGAATTTCGGAGGAGCCAGACAAACTTTGCTACCCTGTCATTCCCGCTTGAGCGGGGATCCAGAAAAGACTGCGATGAGCAGGCGGTCCAATGTCATCCTGGCGGCAAGCCGGAACAAGGACGCTTCATGATGGCGGGATGACATCGTTTGGTCTGGATTGCCGCGTTCGCAGGCATGACGACCTCCATTATCTCAGAGTTCTTCAAGATGGGACGCGCATCAGTATGAGATCAGATTTGCCTCAAAGCAGGACCGATCATGCCCAAACGAAAAGACATTAAATCCATTATGCTCATAGGTTCCGGACCGATAATAATAGGCCAAGCCTGTGAGTTCGATTATTCGGGAACCCAAGCGCTCAAGGCTCTAAAAGAAGAAGGTTTTCGGGTAATCCTGGTCAATTCGAATCCCGCAACTATCATGACGGACCCGGAATTCGCGGACGCCACATATATAGAGCCTCTGAAACAAGACATTCTGGCGAGAATTATTGAAAAAGAGCGACCGGATGCTCTTCTACCCACGATTGGCGGCCAGACCGCCCTGAACCGGGCCGTGGAGCTTTACGAATCCGGAGTGCTCGCAAAATACGGGGTGGAGCTGATAGGTGCCGGAATCGACGCGATAAGGAAAGCCGAAGACAGAGACCTATTCAAGATCGCAATGACCAACATCGGCCTGGACCTTCCGGTCAGCGGGCACGCCGAAACCATAGAACAGGCCAGACAAATAGCCAAAGAAATCGGCTTCCCGAATGTCATTCGCCCATCCTTCACCCTCGGCGGCACAGGTGGAAGCATCGCCTATTCCCCGGAGGAATTCGAAACCCTGGCGAAATGGGGCCTGGAAGTGTCCCCTGTTAAGAAAATTCTGGTGGAAGAGTCGGTCCTGGGCTGGAAGGAATTCGAACTGGAAGTGATGCGCGATGGTGGGGATAACGTCGTAATTATATGCTCGATCGAGAATTTCGACCCCATGGGCGTGCATACTGGTGATTCCATAACAATAGCGCCCGCGCAGACTCTCACTGATAAAGAGTACCAAATACTGCGCGACCAATCCGTCGCCATAATCCGCGAGATAGGTGTCGATACAGGCGGTTCCAACATCCAATTCGCTGTTCATCCGGAAACCGGTCGAGTCGTAGTGATCGAGATGAATCCTCGAGTAAGCAGATCCAGCGCGCTGGCATCAAAGGCCACTGGATTCCCTATCGCAAAAATCGCGGCAAAGCTTGCCGTAGGATACACTCTAGACGAAATAGCCAATGATATTACCCTAAAGACTCCGGCATCTTTCGAGCCCACCATAGATTACGTGGTCACCAAGATTCCAAGATTCACATTCGAGAAATTCCCCAGTGCCGACCGGACCCTCACGACACAGATGAAATCCGTGGGCGAAGTCATGGCCATAGGCCGAACTTTCAAGGAATCGCTTCAGAAGGCTATCCGTTCGCTCGAAACTGATGTTTACGGGCTGGACCCTCGGCTGCCGAAAGGCCTCCCCAGAGAGGAAATACTGGCATTGGTGGCCAGACCCACCCCAGACCGGCTCTGGTACCTGGCGGATGCGATAAGGGCTGGTATATCCATTGATGACCTGTACGACGCCTCAAAAATCGACCCATGGTTCATCAGCCAGATCAAGCAGATCGTCCAAATGGAGACCGATCTGTCCCAACCGGGCTATTTGGAGGGAGAGGACGCTGAGGAAAGACTCAGAGCAGCCAAGGCTTACGGCTTTTCGGATATTCATCTTGGCAGGCTGACGGGCAAGACCGAACGGGAAATTCGTGAAAAGCGCGAAAGCACCAAAGTCATACCCGTGTACAAGCGTGTCGACACTTGCGCTGCGGAATTCGAGGCTTTCACGCCATACCTCTATTCATCGTACGAAGATGAAGACGAATCCGGCACCACGGACCGCAAGAAGATCATAATCCTGGGCGGAGGCCCGAACCGTATAGGCCAGGGAATAGAGTTCGACTACTGCTGCGTTCACGGCGTATTCGCACTCAAGGAGGACGGGTACGAGACCATTATGGTCAACTGCAACCCGGAAACAGTCAGCACAGACTACGATACTTCCGACAGGCTGTATTTCGAGCCACTGACGTTTGAGGACGTCTTGGAGATTGTCAAACTCGAAAAGCCCGACGGGGTTATCGTACAGTTCGGCGGGCAGACTCCGCTGAAGTTGGCCGTATCGCTTTGGGAAGCAGGGGTTCCGATCATTGGCACGTCTCCGGATGCTATCGACCGCGCTGAAGACCGCAAGCGCTTCAAAGAGATGCTCATTGCGCTCGGCCTGAGCCAGCCGCCCAACGATATAGCGCACTCTTACGGCGAGGTCATGGAAGTCGCCGGTAGGATAGGCTATCCACTTGTGGTCCGCCCTTCATACGTGCTTGGCGGCAGGGCTATGGAGATAGTCCACAATGTGCAAGACCTGAAGAATTATCTGACACACGTGGTTCAGGCTTCGCCCGAACACCCGATTCTTGTGGACGGTTACCTGACCGGAGCGGTCGAAATAGACGTCGATGCGGTGGCGGACGGTGAAGATGTGGTCATAGGAGGAATAATGGAACATATTGAGGAAGCCGGCGTTCATTCCGGCGATTCGTCGTGTTCATTGCCTCCTTACAGCCTGGGTCGTTACCACCTGGACGAGATCCGCCGGATAACCAAAATGCTTGCCGTTGAGCTGAAGGTGAAGGGGCTTATGAACTTGCAGCTTGCCCTGAAGGACGGCGAAATATACGTCCTGGAGGTCAACCCGAGGGCTTCGAGAACAATTCCGTTTGTTTCCAAGGCAATAGGCAAGCCGCTGGCAAAAATCGGCGCAAGAGTCATGGCAGGTAAAAAGCTCCGGGATCTGGGATTCACCGAAGAAATACAGCCCAGGCACGTGAGCGTAAAAGAAGCTGTGTTCCCGTTCATAAAATTCCCGGGTGTGGACGTGATACTGGGGCCTGAAATGAAATCTACAGGGGAAGTCATGGGGATTGACCGTGAATTCGGTCCCGCTTTCCTGAAATCGCAGTACAGCACTGATTTTCCCATTCCATCCGGAGGCAGGGTTTTCTTCAGCGTTGCCAACACAGACAAGTCCCCAGCCGTGATCGTGGCCAGGAGACTTCAGGAATGCGGATTTTCGTTCGTATGCACCGAAGGTACAGCAAAGGCCCTGGATGGTGCCGGAATTCCCTGCGCTCAGGTGGGGAAGGTTCACGAGGCAGACAGCTTGGATGTGATCGACCTCATCCACCGTAACGAGATCGTGCTTGTGGTCAATACATTCGCGGACAAGAAATCCATGCAGGATTCTTATCAGATTCGCCTTGCGGCCCTTAACCACAACGTGCCGTATTTTACCACGCTGGCCGGAGCAAACGCTCTGTCGTTGGGACTCAGAGCCATTCATCGAGGGGACACGTTTCGCGTAATGTCTTTGCAGGAATACCACGCCGGGAACTGCTGATGAAACGCAGTGGCCTGACGGTTGCTGCTGCTTTTCTGATAATCTTCGTCTCCTACTCTGCTTGGATGACGGGTGGCACATTTGCGTTCTCTGAATGCAAGCCATGGCCGAACTACAACATGCTGGCCAAATCCTTTGCCAAGGGACAACTCAACCTCGAGGAAAAAATAAAGGAGGATGCGGTTCTGTTCGAGGGCCGGTCTTATATGTATGCCGGACCAGTACCCGCTCTTTTCCGCATGCCGTTCGCTGCGCTTTTCAATTCCGGCATACCCTCGGGCATGATGGTAGCGTTGTTCTGCGCTGGAATTGCCGTTGTCTTCATTCTAACGCTGCCCTTGTTGACGGACGCGGATCAGCAATCAACAGCGAGACCCATCCAATGGCTGTTCTCTGCGATCATGGTCGTGAATGGAATTACGTTGTTCATTACAGCGATACCATCATTTCATCATGAGGCCATCGCTTCCGGGATGTTTTTCCTTTCGTCCTCGATTTTCATTTTCCTCAGAATCAAATCACGCTCTTTTCGGACCACCTGGGCCGAAGCGGCTCTATTCGCACTTTCATGCTCTTTATGTTTGGGAAGCCGTCTTTCGTATGCTCTGTCCATCGCCCTTCTGGTCTGCCTGTTTGTAGTGGGGCTGTTCCGGCAGCTGGAATCCGGCAAGAAACTGGACGCGATCATTCCCTTCGGTGTATTTGCTGCGATAGTGATTGCAGCTTGCGGGCTGCTACTGATCTACAATTACCAGCGGTTCGGGAGTTTTCTCGAAACCGGAATGAGGTATCAGGCTTCACAATTTTTCGGCCATTATTTCGAAGGCGGAAACTACTTTCGTTATGAGCATTTACCTTACAATCTTTGGACGTTTTTCTGCAGACTTCCGGAATTCATACCACAATTTCCCTTTTATTCGCTTCCTTTGTACACAGTTGAGGTGAGTTCTTATCAGTTTCAGCCTTATCATCTCATTTACAAGAACGAATTATCGATCTCAATGTTTCTTCTGATGCCATTGTTAGGACTTATGTGGTTCCCGATCGCTAACAGGTTCTTTTCGCATGAGCGTTTCCCGATGGGGAATTATGCACTGTTATTCTCGATTTTCTTGCTCCAGATCATTCCTGTGTCTTTGACCGTTGCCACCACTGCACGGTACTATTATGACTTTCTGCCAGTTGTTCTGGCGCTGGCCTATCTTGGGGCCCTTCAACTGAGAAAATACGGACCCATTAGTCTTCCGCTCACATTTTTGCTTGGTTTTCTGTCGATAGTGTTCAGCCTTACCCTGCCCATTCATGGAGTGGAGTTCTATCGCCAACTGATCTCGTACGAGTCAGCGCTGAGGAGCATTCTTCTGCGCGTCCTTTCACAGTAAATATTAGTGGACTCGCGTGTCGACGGAGTCTGATATTTATTTCCATTTCGTCAGGGGATTCTGAGGCGCCAATATTGTACGCTAGAAGTTTTGTCCGAATTGAAAATCCCCCCGGCCCCCATATGCGCTAACTTAACGACACGTTCCCCCCTTTGGTAAAGAGGGGTTAGGGAGCATATGCGCTAACTTGTGGATGTTCGGCTCTTTATCCGTCATTCCGGCGAAGGCCGGAATCCAGTCTTTTAAAACGGATTCTGGACCCCGGCCTTCGCCGGGGTGACGGTGTTGTACTTGGCTAAGTAGCTGAAATAACGT
>JACRDE010000078.1 GCA_016212935.1 Desulfomonile tiedjei
ACAAACACGGCCATAAGAACTAGCGTGACGCCGATGATCGCTCCGGTGACTTCTTCCATAGCCATGATTGAAGCTTCTTTTGGTCCCACTCCGTGAACGGACATATTTCGTTCAACGTTTTCCACAACCAGTATTGCGTCGTCAACTACAATTCCTATGGCTAGTACCAACCCGAACAGGGTAACCATGTTTATGGAAAAGCCCATCAAAGTCATCACAGCAAAAGTCCCGATAAGGGACACGGGAATCGTCATTGCAGGTATCAGTGTGGCACGCCAGTCCTGCAGAAATATGAAGACAACCAAGAACACAAGCACAAAGGCTTCAAACAGAGTTTTCTGGACCTCATGCACCGAAGCTCTTATGAAATCTGAAATTCGATAGATATCCTTGTAATCCAATCCCTGGGGAAACTCCTTTTTTAGCTGCTCCATTGTCTTACCGACCTGGTCGGCTACCTCCAAGAGGTTTGAACCCGGGGACTGGTAAATGATCACTGTTGCGGCCGGAGTGCCGTTGTAGACGGAAAAGGTGGAATAAGACTTGCCGCCCATCTCCACGCGTGCAATGTCTTTGACAGTCGTTAGTCTGCCGCCCTCCCCTGTTTTCACTATTACGTTCTCGAATTGCCTCACGTCAGTAAGGCGGCCAAGCGTATCAACGCTCAACTGGAAGTCCTGGCCCAAAGGAGCAGGCTCCAACCCGATTTGGCCGGCCGCAACCTGGACGTTTTGCTGGCGCAGTGCATCTACCACGTCGTTTGTGGTCAGGCCTCTGGATTCGAGCTTGTTGGGGTCCAGCCAAATGCGCATGCTGTAGTCTTTTGTGGGATATATGGCGACATTCCCTACCCCGCGAATTCTGCTAAGCTCGTCTTTTACGCGAATACCGGCATAATTTGCTATGTACAGGTCGTCGTATCGACCGTCGGGCGAATACAGCGCAAGCACCGTGACCATTGCTGAGGACACCTTCGTTGTGGTCACTCCCTGTCGCTGGACCTCGGACGGCAACTTGGGCGTAGCCCGGGCGACTCGATTCTGGGTAAGAACCGTGGCCATATCTATGTCAGTGCCCAACTCGAATGTCACATCCAGTGTGTACGAACCATCGGCCGCGCTCTGGCTCTTCATGTAAAGCATGTTTTCCACGCCGTTCACTTCCTGTTCGATAGGCGCGGCAACAGACTCCGCTATCACGCTGGCGTTAGCGCCCGGATAGAAGGCAGTAACACGTACAACTGGTGGCGTGATCTCCGGATACTGGGCTATCGGAAGCGTGAATATGGCCGCCGCTCCGGCGATCACGATCAGAATCGAAATCACCGACGCAAAGATAGGCCTATTGATGAAAAAGCGGCTGAGCATCACTGTCCCCCTTATTTTCCGGGCGATTGCGGCGTCGCGGGAGCGGAAGCCTTGGTTGCCGGGGGACTCTGGAGCGGGTTGACTTTTGAGCCGGGCCTGGCGCGCTGGATGCCGTTAACGATAATCGAGTCGTCTGTGGAGACCCCTTTTTCAATTACCCGCATCCTTTCTACGAGTTGCCCAACCTCGACCGGTCTGTATTCCACAACATTGTCCTTGTTAACCAAGAGGACGTATTCTCCCCTCTGGTCGATTCCAACGGCCAAGTCAGGAATCAGAAAGGCCTTCCGGGTCTCGACAGGAATCCTGATCCTGGCAAAAAGACCGGCCATTAACAATCCTTTGCTGTTGGAAAATACTGCCCTGAGCCGAACCGTGCCGGTGCTGGGGTCCACTTTGGGGTCCATGTAGTCGATGACGCCTTCGTGCGGGTAGTCACGTTCATCAGCCAGGGCAAGATAGGCCTTCGGGTCTTCCTTCTGTTGGCCTTCACCGGTCCTGATCTCAAGATATTTTCTCTTGTATTTCAACAAGTCCCGCTCGCTTACGTTGAAATAGACATAGATTGAGTCGTCTTTCACCACTTGAGTCAAAAGCGTGTTGTCTCCGGCGCCCACCAGATTCCCCACATCCACCAGGTTCACGCCTGCTCGTCCGCCTATTGGGGCCTTCACCTCCGTGAAGTCCAGTTCCAGTTGAGCAGACTCAAGTTTCGCCCTCGCCATATCAAGTTGGGCCTTTTCCACGTCGCGTTTCGCCTGCTCTTCAAGGAGTTGGATCTCAGAGACGGACGCCGTGGCATAAAGATTCTTCGTCTTCGTGACGCGAACCTCGGCTAATTCCAGTTGAGCTTTGTTGCTCGCCACGGTCGCTGCGGCCTGATCCACTTGTGCCTTGAAAGGTCTTCGATCTATGACAAAGAGCAAATCACCGGCCTTGACCTTGGCTCCTGGCTCAAAGGCGATGCGCTCCAGGAAGCCCTTGACTCGGGCGCGGATTTCCACTGATTCAACAGCGCTCGTGGTCCCGGTGAACTCGATGTTGTCCGTCACCTCTTTTTCCAAGGGCCGGCTCACTGTTACGTCCGGCGGAGGAACAGGCGCAGGCGCGTCGTGCGATCCACAGCCCGAAAGCACAGAAAAGACCAGAACACTCACTGAATATAGGGTGATCCACCGCTTCATGGACAGCCTCCTGATGAATACCGTTGACGCGAATTGGTCGGTTTGCGATTGATAAATGAAGACACGGTCTCAGACGCGAGATCGCTCCCCTCAGTTGGAGTTGTCTTGACTGATTAACGATTCGTACTGGAACGTCGGCGCTGCCGATTCATTTACGGAAAATGGCAACTTCCCCAGGCCAATGCTCTAGAACAGCACGGTACATACTGTTGCTCCCGGAGTCAATCAATACTGTTTTCCCGGAAACGGAAGTGCCGTTCTTATTGATGCCTCCTCTTACGAGGAATTGCCAGACTTGGGGAATGCGTGTAATCCCTCATTTACTCGGGGTAACTGAATGATTACGCATTCGCACAAGAACGACCAGACTGGGAGCGGCAAGATGCCATTCCTGCCGCACCTTTACTCTCAGTGGTGGCGTCTTTCTTAATCGCAGGTGATGTCGGCCTGATTTGCGCGCTGCCGATGCGTTTCTATTTGGAATCTGTTAGGCGAACACTCCGTTTTTCTTGTACTAGTTTCACATTTTTTTGAATCCTCTTCGATCGGCTCCACTTCTAGCCCTGTTCGCCACCCCCTGAAAATCTTTCGGAACACAGGCGTTTGCACGGTTCCAAACGCGGGGCAAAGAGTATAGTATAGTGCCCGCTGAGGCCCAGTGACGGCATGGCAAAGGCAGGATCGCGGTTAATAACAAAATCCGGAAAATAAGGAGCTTGATCATGCGAAAGATTTCTTGGGTGATCATCTGTGTGGGATTTTTTTTGGGCTTGCTGGCTTTTGGTGGAACAGCTCTGGCCGCTGATCCCATCAAGGTCGGCATCGTAGATTCTTATAGCGGCCCCCCCAGCACGTACACCAATGATGTGAAAGACGGGTTCAAGCTGGCGATAGACAAAATCAACGCCGGTGGGGGAGTCCTGGGTCGACAGATAACTTTCGTGACGCGTGATGACAAGTTCAAGGTCGATCTCGGCCTTAGTGCAGCAAAAGAACTAGTCATGCGTGAAAAGGTCGACCTGCTGATGGGGACCATAAACAGCGCGGTAGCGCTTGCTATTTCGGATTTCGCCAAGAAAGAGAAAGTGCCCTTCCTTGCCACGTATTCAAAAACTGCCAACCTCACTGGCAGCAAAGGCCACAAGTACGTATTCTCCATGAACGAAAACACGGAAATGGCCGGTAAAGCAGCGGCGGTTGGGCTTGCAAAACTCCCTTATGTGAATTACTGGATCGCCGGTGATGACTACGAATACGGCCACGCAATTGCAGACGGCGTCTGGAACAACCTCAAGAAACTGAAACCTGACGTAAAGCTGCTCGGCCAATCCTGGTGGAAAGTTGGTGAGCCCGATTTCACGCCGTACATCACGTCAATCCTCTCGGCCAAGCCCGATGCAGTGATAATTGCTACCGGCGGCGCGGGATGTGTCCCTTTCCTGAAAGCTGCAAAAGCCACGGGATTCAACGAGAAATCCCCATTCTTCATGCACACTTCAACTGAACTCTCCACTCTGAGACCGCTCGGCGTTGATGCGCCCGAAGGAGTAATAGGAACCTCCAACTACTATTTCTATTTTCCTGAAACCCCTGAGAACAAAGCGTTTGTGGAAGAATTCCAGAAAGCGTATGGAAGATACCCCTCTTTTGGGAGCCTTATAGGGTGGTTCACAGGGCAGTTCATTGCAAAGGCTTATGAGAAGGCCGGAAAGGTTGACCCGGAAAAGTTCGCGGAAGCCCTGTCAGGAATGACTATCGACAGCCCGATCGGAAAGCTGACGATCAGAGCGGAAGACAATCAGGTGATGCTCCCCATGTTCATGGGCAAGACCAAGAAGAAAGATGGCTTCGATTTCCTCATCGCCACTGACATAGTGACGATCCCTGCGGCAGACCTCATGCCGTTGGTAGAGGACATCAAGAAGGCCAGGGAAAAAGAAAAATAGGGCATACCTGCAACCGTTCAGTTATCCGCGGAAGGATTGATCTGGAAGCCAGGCAAGAGCCACCCAACAAAGGACTTTCCTTTCCCGGTAATGAATGGTTATGCGGACTCCGTAGAGTCCCTGATTCGTAACAACGACTGAAGGCGGTCGCGTCGCATTTCGCGACTGATTGCCTTCAGTCTTCGGCAGAAGAAATCACTTCTGCCTTTTCCGGTTGCCCGTCATTCCGTGAGTGGCGCCTGAAGGTTTGCGACATGGAGATCGCTGCGAACATCACCTTGTCTGCATTGGCTCAGCAGTTTCTGGTGGGGCTGAGCAGAACAACCATCCTGTTCATAGTATCGTCAGGGCTGAGCCTTGTTCTGGGAGTGCTCAGGATCCCCAATGTAGCTCATGGCTCACTTTACATGCTGGGCGCTTTTTTGTGCTACTCGATCAGCCTGTTTTTCGGAGGCGGTTCTACAGGCTTTTGGATGGCGCTGGTGTTGGCCCCGTTGTGTGTGGCATTGATAAGCTTGGCCGTAGAAAGAGGCTTGTTCTGCCATTTGTACGACAGAGAGCATCTGATGTTGCTCCTTTTCACATTCTCTTTCATGCTGCTTTTCAAGGATCTCGTGAAGCTCGTTTGGGGTTCGGATTATCGATCACTGTCCGCTCCGGAGATTCTTCAAGGCTCGTTTTCCGTACTCGGCATGCCGTTTCCCAGATACAATCTTTTCCTCCTGGTTCTGGGCCCGTTGGTTGCCCTTGGTCTATGGTTTTTGACCAACAAGACCAAAATCGGTAAGATCGCTCGGGCCGCTGCTGTGGATCGAGAAATGGTTGCAGCCGTAGGAATCAATGTTAGCTGGGTTTTTGCCGCCGTGTTTGTAATCGGCTGTTTTCTGGCCGGATTGGGAGGAGCCCTAGTTGCGCCCACCCAGAACATCACGCAGGGAATGGACCACACCCTGATCATGGAAACCTTCCTCATAGTCATCATCGGGGGACTGGGAAACATATGGGGCGCTTTGTTGGGAGCGCTGATTTTCGGGCTGACCGATTCCATGGGAGTCCTCATCTGGCCGCAATTTGCCATTGTTTTTCCGTACGTCGCTGTGGTGATAGTCTTAATGTTTCGTCCCAAAGGGCTTCTAAAAGCGACATGGTGAGGAGGCCCGAATTTGCCGAGCAGACCAATGAATTGGAAATCAGTTGTCATAGGATTGGGAATAGTGGTGCTCCTTCTAGTTGCCCCGTTGTTTCTATCCAGGTTTTACATTTATTTTCTGGCGTTGATCCTCGTCACCGGTTTGCTGGCCACAAGCCTGAACATCGTGCTGGGATTCGGCGGCATGTATCAGTTTCATCACTCGGTGTTCTACGGCGTTGGGGCCTATTCGGTAGCCCTGATGATAACGAAGACCAGCCTCCCCGCGTTTGTGGGTTTCATGGTCGCCCCCATTGTTTCAGCTCTATTAGCGGTTGTCATGGGTTTGATCTGCGTGCGGCTTTCCAAGCTTTACTTCGGGATGCTGCAACTCTCTCTAGGATCCCTGGTGTGGGCACTGGTGTTTCGGTGGTACTCGTTTACCGGCGGCGATGACGGCATACACGGCATTCCTTTGCCCTCCATAATCTCTTCCATAAATACCTCCTATTATTTCACGCTAATTGTTACCGGCATCTGTCTGGCGCTCATGTACGCGGTGACAAATTCCCCGTTCGGGCGGATCTTTCAGGCGATCCGTGACAATCCCGAGAGAAGTGAAAGCATCGGCGTTAACGTTAAGCTTCACCAGTTGGTCGGTCAGTGCATAGCTGGATTTTTCGCCGGAATAGCTGGTGTTCTTTTTGTGACAGTAGAGGGATCTGTTTTCCCGGACCTGATGTTTTGGACACTTTCCCTTGAGATCCTCATCATGTGTCTCCTTGGAGGATGGTTCACGTTTCTGGGCCCGATGCTGGGCGCGGCCATAATGGTCAGTCTAAGAACTGTCGTTGGCGTATACACCGAATACTGGACCATGGTTCTCGCAATCATCTTGATGCTGTTGATTTATTTCTTGCCCGAAGGAGTGCTGGGCTATTTCCTGGAGAAGATCAAAGCCCACGGGTCAGGCGTTCTGCGGGAGGAACGATAAATGCTCAGGGTCCAAGGTGTCGAGAAAACATTTGATCGTTTCGTGGCGGTGAACGAAGCCAACCTCGAAGTCGAAAAGGGACAGGTCGTAGCCGTTATCGGTCCTAACGGGGCAGGAAAAAGCACCCTTTTCAAGCTCATCACCGGCCATCACAAGCCGGATAAAGGAAAAATTGTCTTCAAGGGTGAGGATATTACGGGATTGCCGCCGTACAAGATTTGCAGCAAAGGCATCAGCCTGTCTTTTCAGATTGTCAACGTGTTTCCCAGGCTGACCGTTTTCGAGAACGTGCAGGCAGCGGCGCTTTCTCATCAAAGGAGAACCTTCAATCTGTTCTCTGCTGCCTCCAAATTTGCAGTCAAGGAAACGGAAGACATCCTCGATAGCATGGGCCTTTCAAGAGCTGCGGACAGAATCAGCGGGTCTCTGTCCCACGGCGAGCAAAAGGTATTGGAAATAGCCATTGCACTCGGAAACAACCCTGAACTGCTAATCCTTGATGAACCCACCGCAGGCATGTCCCCGGAAGAGACGTTCGCGACCATAGGCCTGATCAACCGTCTGACCTCCGAAATGGGCCTCACCATTCTTTTCTGCGAGCATGACATGGAGCTGGTTTTCTCCATCGCGGACAGAATTATGGTGATGCATCAGGGAGTGTCCATAATCCAGGCTACTCCGGAGGAGATAAGAAATAACAAACAGGTTCAAGATGCCTATCTCGGAGGCGCTGAGTAATGCTTGAAGTTAAAGATATTCACACTTATTACGGACTCAGCCACATTCTGTTCGGGGTCTCTCTCACGGTTTCCAGGGGTGAAATAGTCTGTCTGCTTGGTCGTAACGGGGCCGGCAAGAGCACCATTATGAGGAGCATAATGGGACTGACGCCTCCTCGGCAGGGTTCCGTGGTCTTCAGCGGAGAAAACATCACAGGGAAAAAACCGCATCACGTGGCAAGATTGGGAATCGGATTCGTCCCGGACGACAGGCGTGTTTTTGCTGATCTGACAGTGGGCGAAAACCTGGAAATTTCCGAGAGGAAAGGTGGGAAACTGGAACCGTGGAGCATTGAGCGACTGTACGATTTCTTTCCTCCTCTGAGGCGACTTGATTCCCGAAAGGCAGGCCTCCTGAGTGGCGGAGAACAGCAGATGCTAACCATCGCCCGCGCATTGATGACGAACCCTGAATTCCTCTTGTTGGATGAGCCTACCGAAGGTTTGGCCCCATTAATAGTCAGCATGATGGAAGACCAGATACTTGCCCTCAAGGAAGCCGGATTGACAGTCCTGCTAGCCGAGCAAAATCAGAGAACAGCTCTGAGACTGAGCGATAGAGGATACATTATCGATAACGGTGTTATAAGGTTTCACGGCAGCATCGAGGAACTGCGAGCGAACGAAGATATCAGACGAAAATATCTTCTCGTCTAGTGTTTCCAAGATGAATCGCGCACTTTCATTACTTCTGGACAGGTTCTTGGATTTCCCAGCGAGGCGCTTCAGCCGCACGTATCCTATTTGACCTCATGCAATCTCAGTTTTCACGAAAAATCCTCGTCTATGTTACCAGGAAGACGACAACACCTCTAACGGCCAGCGCATGTGACTTTTTCAGCAAGTTACTAGGGAAGTTTCTAGTTCTCTTCTGCCAATAAAACTTTTACTATGATTGGAGGACAAAGGAGCGGCGGATTCTCTCGAAGCTATCTTGCCGGACCTAGAGGAGATTTTTCCCTTCGCGCTTTTCCTATCGGGGTTTTCCATGGACTTTGAAGATTATACCAAAGAGCAGCTGTTAGCCGAATTGGTGGAACTGCGCGAAAAGGTGGCATCCTTTGAAGCCAGATGGCGGCGATCTCAAGAAGAGGATGCTACTCTGCAAGTAGTCTCTGCCAGGCCGGAGAGGATTCTGGGCCAGCGCACGGGTCAACTCCTCAACACACACGATAGGCTCGAACTGGAAAAAGAAAAAAGCGCTCCAAGCGAGGCAGGACTCTCGGCGGAACTGGATAAGTTTCAAGCCCTCTACGAGCTAGCCGTCGCTATGACGGCGGAACGCAGCCTGGACGAGAACTTGTCCCTGGTCGTGGAGACCAGCAGAAGATTGCTGGACGCCGACACTTCGTACATAGGGCTTCGCGACGAAGCTGCCGGCGACGTCTACATGCGCGCTCTCTCGGGCATAAGAAACGAGGCTTTCAAGAAAATGCGAATACCGTTCGGAGCGGGCCTTGGAGGAGAGGTCGCCAAAACGGGAAAAGCCATCATAGTCAGGGACTACTTCCGAGAGATCGGGCCATTACTCCACGACATTGTTCGCGCGGAAGGCCTGATTTCAGGAATCGCCGTTCCCATTCAAATAGGAAATCAGAATCTGGGCGTGCTGTATGTATTCAACCGGAGTCAGACCTCCTTCACCAAGTCTGACGTAGACACCTTGTCCTTGCTGGGGAATCTGGCGGCAGTTGAAATCACCCGAGCCGAGGGACAAGCCGCATTGCGTAAGGCTCAAGATGACCTGGAAAGGAGAATAGAACAACGAACGGCCGAGCTGGTGAAAACCAATGTGGAACTCAGGCGGGAAATAGCACGTCGACAGAGAATCCAAGAAGCTCTTGAGGAGAGCGAGAAGCGTTATCGACTGCTTTTCGAGAGTGCGGGAGATTCTATCTACGTGCTGGACGCCGAGGGCGACGATATCGGTCGTATAGTCTCTGCTAACCAGACTGCTGCTGAAATGCATGGATACACGCTGGGAGAGCTCCTGTCAATGAAGATTGCCGATCTGGATACTGGAGAATCCGCTGCCCGAGTATCCGAACGCTTTGCAAGAGTGAGAGCCGGTGAAACAGTTAGAGAGGAAGTCACCCACAGACGAAAAGACGGATCAGTTTTCCCTTTGGAGATCAGCGCCCGGTTACTCGAACTTGGTGGCCATAAATTCTCCCTTGCCCTGGATCGAGACATAACGGAACGGAAGCTCGCGGAAGATGCTTTGAGGTCTTCGGAAGAAAGAATGCGGGTCCTGATAGAATTGTCCCCCATAGGCATCAGAGTGGGCCGAAACAGCCAGTACGTGTACGTAAACCCGGAGTTCGCGAGAATGTTCGGGTACGACGACCCGAATGAAATTGTGGGATCGCCGATTCTCTCCCTGTATGCTCCCGAGGACAGAGAGCTCATCCTGCGGGTGAAGAGTAACAGACCCGGTCTCGGACGAGTCCCGTCGTACTATGAGGTAAGAGGCCTGAAAAAGAACGGGGAACTCTTCGATGTGGCCGTGTGGGTGGCTACAATAGATTACGAGGGCGTGCCATCCACTCTGGGATTCGCAGTAGATGCCAGCAAAGAGAAAAGCCTCAGGGAGCAGCTTCTTAGGGCACAGCGGATGGAGTCTTTGGGCACTCTCGCAGGCGGCATCGCTCATGACTTTAACAATGTTCTGACGATCATTCTCGGTTTCGCCGATATGTTGATGATGTGCGATTACAGGGAAGAAAAATGTTTTCAGCGAGCGCAATCCATTCGGGCAGCGGCTCGGCGAGGAAGCGAACTGGTCCGTCAAATCCTTACTTTTAGCAGGAAAACCGAACCAAAGCTGCGGCCGGTTGACCTCAACCGTGAGCTCAAACAGGCTGAAAGTCTTCTCCACCGCACCATACCTAAAATGATAGCAATCGAGCTGCAGTTGGAAGACGACCTTCACGCCATTAACGCGGATCCGGCGCAAATCGAACAGGTGGTCCTCAACCTCTCGGTCAACGCGAAACAAGCGATGCCTGAAGGCGGGAAATTGGTCTTCCTTACGGAGAACGTCCGCCTCGATGAGGAATATTTCCGGACCAGTCTGGAAGCTGAATCCAGTGAGTACGTTCTGTTGAGAGTCTCCGACACAGGACAGGGGATGGAAAAGAGGGTTTTGGATCGTATTTTCGAGCCGTTTTTCACGACCAAGAAGTCAGGTGAAGGGACAGGCCTGGGACTCTCAATGGTGTTCGGAATAGTGAAAAGCCATGGCGGACACATTACATGTCGGAGTGA
>JACRDE010000008.1 GCA_016212935.1 Desulfomonile tiedjei
ACGCAAGGTCCCGGGACGAACTCAATGATCGCCTCATACACGCACTGAACTGGATCATTGACAGACAAGAACTCAATAAAAAAACTAGCTCTATCCCTACCAAAATATGAGAAAATACCCCCGCTCTCTGACAGCCTCGGAGGACAACCCTTTTCGGACAAAACTTTTGGCAGAGACTATAACTATTACACAAATCCATCTCTAACGAAAATCCGTAAAGTCGTTATTTCAGCAGGT
Organism: Desulfomonile tiedjei; assembly: GCA_016212935.1. GTDB lineage: Bacteria > Desulfobacterota > Desulfomonilia > Desulfomonilales > Desulfomonilaceae > Desulfomonile > Desulfomonile tiedjei_A. The sequence goes on from JACRDE010000008.1 coordinate 238, forward strand.
TGTCCATAACGCGCTGAAATGACGACCCCATTTTTTGTCATTTTTTGGGTTCGAGAGGGAGATCTTGGGGATATTCCGAAAACGGCAATAATATAGCCATATTGAATAAACAGGGGATTTTCTGGTCCGTCCGACGGCTCTGTCCGAATTACTCTCCCGATGCGTCGGGAGAGTAATTCGAGTCCGGTTTCCTTCAAACTCTTGGGCTTTTCCTAATCCAACTAGACCCCGTCGAGCGCTCCCAGGACTTTCGCCGTCCCAATCTCACTCGGAATTTTCCTGAGGGCCTCGACACAAGCATGCCAATCTTCTCATGAAGCTTACTTCTGCCGGTCTATCACATGTGGAGTCTCACAAGAAAATTCGTTCGTTAGTTCTCGCATAATTTTTTCAAGCTTCGAAGCTACTTCTTCCAGCCGCTTTGGTTCTTCTCCGTCTAGAAGACCTGCTCTCTCGCGCACTATCTTCATCAGGAAACGCATCATGTCAGGCAAGACGTCACACAGTATTCTATGGTTCAATCCTTCGCCAGAAAGATACTCGGCCACGGCAAGTAGCGGAACCGCGTGGAAGTTTCCTTCACCAATCTGTGCTGTAATCCCCATACGATCCAGCATCTGCCGGACTGGCAGTTGAACCCTGCTCAAACGCAACCGAATATTCTTTTTGCTGAGATCTTGATGCAAATCGGCGATGGTTTTTGCACCGGCAAGATCTAGATCTGTCGTAGTGGCCATATCCAGTAAAACTGTTTGGACAGTTTTTTCGCTTTCCTGAACGATCTTCATTATGTTGTCTTTTACTGATTCTGCGTTTGCATAAAAAATACCCGAGTTGGGACTTACAATTACCATTCCAGGAATGGGAAGATTTGCAGGATTTTCGTCAAGCGGGGAAAATCTTGGTTGGCCGGGTACCTTGCCCAAAAGGCTAACATTCGACTGGGAGGCTCTACGGATGACCAGAAGAATAGAAAGGAGCGCTCCGATAACAACACCATCGAGTATGCCCAGCACCATAACACCGATGAAAGCGCCGACAGCGGTCCCGAATTCCCCAGGGCTAAGCTCCAGTAGTTCTAGAAACTGCCTCCATTTGAACAGGCCTTTCACGGCAGCAATTACTACGACAGCCAAAATTGGTTCCGGTAACTTGCTGAAGACTCCGGTTAAGAACAGGACCACCAAAAAAATTAATAGAGCACTGACCCCCCCGGCGAGTTGTGTCCTGGCTCCGGCTTTTTCATTCAAGGCACTTCGCGAGAAGCTACCGCCGAGAGGAAAAGATTGCGTTAGCCCGACTCCTATATTGGCGAAACCAAGGGCTATCAATTCCTGGTTGGGATCTACCCGGTATCCATTCTTTGAGGCAAACGTCCGGGCCATGCTCATGCCTTCGACATACGCCAGCATGAAAATTGCCAAAGCTCCGTGTAGCATATGCTTCAAATCAGGCAATGAAACCGAAGGCAGGCTCAAAATTGGGAGGCCGCTTGGAATTGCCCCAGCCATGGAAATGCCGTGAGCCTTGGGATCAATCACGTTCATGAGGCCGATGGATCCGAGCACGACAATGAGAGCCCACGGGAGCTTAGGTACCAGATGCTCGCCCGTCAATATCAACACAAACCCCGTCAATCCCAGAGCCAGAGCCCAGGGATTCGCTTCATGAATATGCATTATCAGATGACTGACCCTTTCAAAGAACTCTCCGTGTCCGCCATGAATGCCGAACAATGAACCCAACTGGGTTGACACGATATAAAGTGCAGCTCCCGAAGAGAATCCTACGAGCACTGATTCCGATATGAAATTCATGAGCACTCCCAGCCTTAGGAAATATGCGACCACGGCTATAGTTCCGACCAGGATTGCGGTCATAGCCGCAAGAGCTGCATATTGGGCTGGGGATTGTACAGTCAGGCCGCCGAGTACGGCAGCGACCAGGATGGACACAGCTGAAGTCGGTCCAACCGCAAGCTGACGCGAAGTCCCAAATAACATGTATAGAATTGGCCCCGCAATACACGCATACAGACCTGATTGCGGAGGCATTCCGGCAAGGCCGGAATAGGCAATGGCTTCCGGTATAGTAAATGCGGCAAGAGTCGAACCAGCCAACAAATCCGAGGATAACCATCGTTTCTCATAAGCAGAAAACCATTTCATTATGGGAAAGAAGTTGCGCAGGCTATCCGGCCAATTCTCTTGCCGACTCATTAATCCTCCAAAATCGAAAACACATCATATTTTCATACTATCTGCCGCTTTCCACTTAGTTCAGCAGCGACAACCTGTAGGTCACTCCAACGAAATCCACTTCATGCCGCAGGTGCACCTTTGGCCGATCACTTCAGGGTGATCGTCACTTTGTGGATCTTTCCTGAAAACTTGCTGGTCTGCTCTGTGTAGTCCGGGGACACGGGTGTTTCCCGGTCGATCCCGATGTTCGCAGTTTCATCGGCCGACCAGATTGCTAAGTGGGTTTTGTCGATACGACCGGAGCCAACCCTCTCGCCATTAATGTAGAGCGTGGCGGTTCCGCCCCCACCAAGCTCCGGTTTTCCATCGTAAGCGAAATCCAGCTTTACGGTTGACTTGCCCTTAGGAAGCGCTGCATGACTACTTACAGCAAAACTCTCCAAGCCGAGGAAATTGTATATATAGATCGGTTTGTCGTCTCTTATGTAGAAGCTCCATCCACCGAAACGGCCACCCTGGCTGATGATCACCCCGTTAGTAGCTCCGTCCTTGTCCTCCACTTCGGCTACGATTTCGAACGAAGTATTCTTCGTGTTGATGAAATCATTTTCCGGAAGGAACCCCAGCCCTTCGTACACAGTGATCGACGTGCGTCCACCCATAAGGTCTGGACGACCGGCGAGCTTCGGATTGAATCTCTCCTCGCGGCGGTCGTCAATAGGGAGCACCTTGTACTTAACGGCTTCGCTTAGGAATAGAGACTGCAACTCTTTGAGCTTTTCAGGGTACTTTGCTGACAAGTCATGCGCCATGCTGAAATCTTCGGCGACATGGTAAAGCTCCCACACGTCCTCCTGCAGCCCGTGGCGAGGTCCTTTTGCCCACGGGTCCATGTGAACAGTGCCTGCAAACCAACCGTCACAATACACGCCACGGTTTCCGATTATCTCGAAGTACTGCACCAGATGACGGTCCGCAGCCTCAGGATCGTCAAAAGAGTAAAGCATGCCAACTCCCTCCATGGGACGCTGCCCGATGCCGTTGACAATCCGCGGTTGCGGCAGGCCGACCGCCTCAAGAATAGTCGGGGCGATATCGATCACGTGATGCCACTGTTTGCGCAGTTCGCCTTTAGCCTTGATACGCTTGGGCCAGTGGATCACGAGTCCCTGCCGCGTCCCGCCATAATTCGAGGCAATCTGCTTGGTCCAGGTGAAGGGCGAATCGAAACAGACAGCCCAACCCGCGGCCATGTGCGGGTACGTGCTGGGACTTCCCCACTCGTTGAGGTGTTTCATCACGGTCTCGATTTTCTCATCTACACCGTTGAAGTAGGTCATCTCGTTGTACCGTCCGTTCATGCCGCCCTCAGGACTGGTCCCGTTGTCTCCAGTAATGTAGATGACCAGCGTGTTGTCGACCTCACCCAGGTTTTCGATCGCGTCAATCAGTCG
>JACRDE010000089.1 GCA_016212935.1 Desulfomonile tiedjei
GGTATGTCTTTCTTCACTTTGGCGTTCCCCCTTACCACATCTTCTTTTTCCAAAAACGGGTATGCGCGGAACGCCTTCTTTTCTCAAGTATTATCGCAGCGCATGGCTGCTGTACGATACGAAAAGGGCGAAACTATAGATTGGTAATGGGACTCTCCTTTTCGGTTTGATGATAGTCTTCGTCCGGTGGGTCAAGGCTGTCAGGATCGCTGGACATACAAGACAGGTAACACCCGAGAATCGCGGGGTTGTGAATGAGAAAATTGTGAACGAACAATGCCAACCATCGTGCCTGGGCTTCGTCACTGGTTCCCAGCACGTCCTGCTGAGCAATGTAAAGCGCCTCGTGCCATATGGTATTCAACCCCAGAGCAGCATCGAGGCTCGGATCCAGGTATATAGCTCCCTCGCGATAAGAAGCCAGCCCGAGCACACCTTCGGAAACATGTATCGGAGAGACCTCAAGCACCCTGTAAGTTCGACCGAAAATCACTAGTTCGTCGGGAATTTTCATTAATACACCTCATTGAATGCGTCATACCAATGCTCGTTCAAAGCAGTAAGAATCTGAGGAACCTTGCCTGTAACCTAATATGAGCGATTGTTGTAAAGATTTTCAGGTGAACCCTTTTTTGTGCAAAAAAGGGTTCCCCTGACCCCTCCCAAAAAACTCTAACATTATGGTCACATAGGTCAACCGGATACACCATTTGAGAGCCTGTCGGCGGCATGGAGGACAGGCTACCCTCAGCAAGTGTCATGGGCAGAAGTGCCCTTTCAATTGCGCAGTAAAGACAGGTCAATTCACAGGATCATTGCGCTTCCCATTCGCCCCAATAGAAAGGTTCCATTTCCTGGTACCTTTCCGACCATCGTGTCCACTGCCCCTGTGCGCACCAGTGTTTTTCCGGATTCTCCACGGAGCAGGGGTTCGGATCGATGCGGCAATCGGAACCATCGAATTTTATGCATTTGACGCAAACCATCTCAGACCTTTTCATTGGAACTCCTCTTTCCTGATATGAAATCTTTGGCGAGTGGAACAGTGGCCGCGTAGAGCTCTAGATCCTTACCAGCGATCTATGCCATTGGGCCTCCTGAAGCATGGCGTTCGGGCTGACGAGCCGATTCAGCTGCCGAACCTGATTTGCGCGGTTTCGCCGCTCGGCACCGGAGAACCGAGTATCTGGAAGGGAAAGGCGAATCTCTGCTATCTCCTCATCAGAAAGTATATTCTGACAAGGCTCAGGCATGAAGCAGCGCAGATAGTCGCCTTTGACCCTGGGATACTGCTCGCGATGCCCTTTGAAATGGACCGTGTAGCGGCTTGTTCGCGCCTGATAAGCTCTGCATGCTTCTGCGGTGATTTTGCATCCCCAACGGCAATCGATCAGCCGATAGGCATTCTGGTCTCTCCATTGCTCGACCTTAACCGAGGCGGTTTTCATCGGCTGCACTCCATAGTTTCCGCCTTTTGTTCATGCCAATCGTAAGGGATGTCCAAGTGAACCCTGAGTTTTCGCATGGGTGCAAGAAGACCAAATTCCATTGATTCGAGAAGCTTGCGAGCGACCGGGTCCTCCATGGCCTCGACATGCGATCTCACGACCGAAAGCTGCTCGTGGAGCTTGTTAAAGGAATTTGACATCAATTTGCGGTGGTTGGCTTCCCTCATGTCATTCCTCCTCTGGTATCCTTTCACAGATGATGATTCCGGGCACTGTTAACCATCTGGTTAACAGTGCCCGGAATCATCCTCGGAAAGGCGCGAGCGGGCTAATACCCGTTTATTAGGAAAACAAATGTCCTCGCTTTACCCCAATGGAACCATAGTTAACCTGGCTTGTCAACTCTACAATCGAAAGTAACTCGAAAGTGACGTTCGCTTTGATTCGTACGAACTTCCATGGCGGAAAGCGCCTCAACGAAGGATGAAGACGTCTCAAGGACCGGCATCTTGCCGGTCCTAAGGCGGCATCAAGCAGGTTGTCACTTGACGATCACACTGTGGCTGCGTTTTAGCGGACTGATGTAGCCCAGTTGAGTACTGAGGTAGTCCATCTGCTCCTGGTCGCCTCTTGACCAGTGAAGTGGAACGGTGTCCATTTTGTGCAATAATTCCTTCCATCGCATCTCGTAAGACGCTCGCTGCCGATCAGTCACTCCGGATGTCTGCGCGGTGGATGGTTGTTGGGGGGAGGACTCAGGCGATTGGGCGACCTGGATGACCTGCGGCTCCGATTGGGTTTTGGAGAGCATGGTAAGCCAATCCTGGTGTTTCAGTTCTGCTATTCGGTCTTGCCTGGACTGGCTGCTGGTGAGGTAACTATGCTGAATACCGAAAAGGTTCTGCAGGTCCTTCATCCGGTCCCTTTCTTGCCCGTATTGAGTGCCTTTCGCGTACCGGCCATAATCCATGGCCTGTGAAAAGCGATTTGAATAGTCCGAGGCAAGAGTCTTCATAGCGTCGTGATGGAGCGACGAACCTGCGGCCGGGCCGCCCACCGCGTTCGTGCCCCCGCGTCTGGTACCAGACGTGGCAGCTCGCTTCACGTATTCGTCCATCAGTTCACGTTGTCCACCGAGGACGTGGGACATGTAGCCAGTGACTTCAGTGTCATCGGGTCTGGCCACGTACTCGGAATTGTTTCCGCTTTTTGACAGGCTTTGGATCTGCTGAGAGATCGCATCCGACGGTTCCTTGAAAATGTCTTTGCCAAAAGCTCCCGTATAATTGAACGTCGTGCGCGAAACGCCGAGCCTCGTACTGCGAGGAGCTGTTGACGCATCAAAGCGCCTGGAATAAATACCTGACTGCGCTGTGGATTTCTGTGCGTTTCCCGGCAGAAAACGTTGGGTGTAGCTGCTGATAGCCACGGAATTGCCTCCTTTCGGAAGAAATTGTCCTAATAACTTTGCTAGTTATAGAATCAGAGGGGAATGATATCGGGTGATTGACGTGCTAATACCATTTCGCTTTCAGATATGTAGAATCGGGAGGACCTTCTTGAAAGAAGTTCCCCGGACCCCACCTCAAGAACTTTTAGCACTCGCCGGAACCCCAAATTTCCTTTCAGGAAATGGGGGTGCCGGCATTAGTATGAGGTGTTGCTCGGCTTCGCATTGCCCAGTGACCAGGATCGTTGTCAGGCTCCCCACTCTCGGATGAGCGCGAATCCCAGTTGCATGCCGTAAGTTTCTGCAGGCCCATTGAAGGAAATTCTGAATTTGTAGAAACGTCCCTGAATGTTATTGGATTCCTGTTCCAGAGCGAACGGCCGAGTCCCAAGGCCGGCCAGATCATCAAAATTCAGCGCCAGTCGAGGAGTCTGTTCTCCGTCACAATAGATCTGTACTGATATGGGGCCGGAACTCGACTTGCCGTAAATCGAGAGCAACCTGAGGATCTTTCTGTATTCCGGAGACCCGAAGTGCAACCATCCGGTTTCCGCCCATGCATTGATTGCTGCACCCAAATCCGTATCATCGTCCGGGCCGAATAGCCTCAAAACCCTCCCCTGGTAATCGCCCGCATACAGCCCGACAGAACCCGTTTTGCCAGGGGCGCCCGGACTGTAATGATAGGCCGTTGTCAGTGAGGCCAGACTCATGGTGAACGGGGGCAACCATGTGCGAAATGAAAGATCAAAGACAATCAACCTGTTGTTAGCGGTCTGCGGCCCGTTTCCGGAAAGTATCATTGGCACCGCCCACACGACCCAATTCCGGGCAGGCCAGTATTCCCCGCAGGCCAGGTGAAGATAATCCTTGTCCATCCGAGGTGTGGTATCGGAATTCCACCAGTTCACTGTATCGCTGATCGTAACTGCTCGACTTGTCCCGTACGTGGAATCCGTGGCTAACCCGGCCTGGCAGAATGCACCGTACTGGTTTAGGAAGAAAAGGCCGTAGCGGTCACCGTCTTCACTTATTCGAAGCGGGGCCTTAACGATTACTCGGCTGTTGACAGGCATGTGCCTTGCCGCTTCAACTGCTTGAAATTCAATCCCCTGTGCGGAAAGGCTTTCAAGTTGATTCCAACTCTCTGCACTGCCAAGGAGCAACGTATTCCAGGCCGAGATCCCGCACGAGATCTGATTTCCTAAATTGTAGCTGTAGGAATCGTCTCCTGTGAAACAGCACTCCATGGCCTCCCTGGAAACATCTACTTGCCCGTGCGCGTCGGGCCGATCAAACAACGCGAGTCTGTTTTGAAAAACCGCGGCTCCTTTGTGTTTCACGAGCTTAAGCGGGACAGGATAGACCCGGCACTCAGAGAGCATGCAGGTGGCAGACAGGTTCGCGGACACCGAAAGCTGCAGCCAGTAACCCAGCGCAAGCCCTTCGAGCGGGATATTCTGCTTCCAATTTTCTGGCAGGGTCCACTTGATCTTCCCGCGTTTGCGAAGCGTTTTTGACCCATCGGAAGTGCCGTCTACGATTGAGATCGGCTGCCAAGAGAGCCCGTTCCAGTACTTCACGGTCAGTTCAGAGACATTCTGATTATTGTCAGAGTACGGAATGATCTCCATTTCATTGAAAGCGGTCAGGTACCCTGCATAGATAAAATCGTCAGTTTTAACGGGGCATGAAGCACTGGACGCTGCCGTGTATGTGGAATCGGACATCTCAACCGTGTAATCGAGAACCTTACCGGCGCTCGTATCATGAAAGATAAAGCCAAGGGCCGTGTCGGGCTGACCGTCTCCAATGTTCCGAAGAGGTTGCACAGGGGCGCGATATCGAACCTTGGACAAGGTCGTCCCTATGCTGGTCCCGCGCATGAGAACTCTGTACCAGTAACCGGGAATACCGGCGATAGCAGCATAATCAGCGGTGAAAACTCCTGAGTTGCAAGTAATCGTTCCGTTCCGGGCAAATGGCACGCCACCCAGAGAGGTGTTGTCAGTCCAACCGGCCCCTTGATGCCAGTCTCCTTCCATCCAGCCTGCGCATTCGCTTCCTCCGGAATCATAGACATTGACCGTGAGCGATGTGACTGTCGGCAGCTTGTCACCGTCAGGACGCAGGCACACAGCGAAATCAAGTGCAGGATAGCCCGTCAAGGCTGACCAATTCGCCTCGGACATTGCTATAATGTCCTCAGACACCCACTGATTTGCTTCCAAGGCAAAGGCCGATCTGAGCGCGGTCCACGGTTCGATGCTGCCGGAGCTGACAAAGTTGTCCGTCCCGACGGCCCCGTTGTTGTATTCCCAGTCCGAGCCGTTCAGCTTTGCTACGGTGCGCCACGCGTCTTCCACGAAGACCTGCCAGCTCTGCCTCTGGTCCAAACTTACAGCGAAATAGATTTCGGATTCACCGGGTCTCGTGATATCAGCCCGTACGCTTTTAACAGAGTCCACGCCCAGCAAACTGATCTGACTCTCATCGTTGGTTATGGCGGTATGAAGCGTCGTGGGCGCCGCAAGGGCTTGCAGCCCTGTCATCGTTTTGACACCACCCTCTAACCGGTACACCATAGTCCCGGTTTTGCAGAGGTGCTCGTCGCCAATTGGTTTTAGGTCAGCAAGGAGATATCCTGATCCGACAATAGTCACCAAGCAGTCTTTCGTCTTATCTATCGTGAATTCTATCAGGTCCGAAATTGCAGTTCCGCCCTTGCCTATAGTAACCTCGGCCTGACCATTGTTGAAAGTGATTGGAGTAGCACTTCCGACGACATTCCATGTTTCTCCGTCCCTCTCGCCTATTTGGCAGCTCTCAACTACTAAGCCGTTGTTGTTAGTGATATTATACCCGTGGATCACGGGTATATCTGCTGTCCCTGCTGCCAGAGTGACCCTGATGTATTCGGCATCGGCAGAAAAATCACTTGCTGGAAGAATGAAAGTCAATTGAGCGCCGACGATTCGGGAGGTTCCTATCAATGGTTTATTGAACAGGGTGTCAGCTGCGTCGGCTGACTTCCCAAGTGTCAAGATGCTGTCTGAATCATCGTCAACAACGATGCCGTGGACTGCATCAACGTCGGACGATGCGTGCTCAGTCGAAAGCGTGACCCCACCGGCGTCCTCTCCGTTCCCGATAATATCCTTTATGGAAATCTCTGTGGTCCCGAAGACCACCACCACTCCGGATTCAACCAACGGGATGTCCTGCCCCACCCCCAATGTGAACCTTTGCCTCACCTCATCCGGAGCCGCGAAGTTTTCACCGGCAAACGCGTGTTCAATCACAAAATTGTCCGCATCCCCTTCGGTCTGTGCAGGGAGGACGTACGTTCCGTTATAGCTGGTGGTGTTTCGTATCTCTATTGTGTTTCCAGCAACGAACCCGTGGCCGGCGCACGGGACCTTGACCTTGTTCGGCGATCCTCCGAGGTCCACTGCTGCACCGGCAAGCGTCCTGGCTGTTCCCTCAAAATGCCCGGTTTCTGCTGCGTCCTGCACGTACCGGTCTATAGTGCTCTTGAGGTCTTCCCTATCCAGCTTGGTGATGTCGTTCAGGCGCAGGACTTCGCTGAATTGCGTGGTGACGCCTGCTGCATTGTTCGGGGTCTGGAATTCGAAGTAAAAGCCGTTCACCATGGGGACGTCACAGCAAATCGCTATCCAGCCCCTTGTTGTGACCCCACCAATATCCGCAACGGAATCAAGGTCATCGTCCAGCACTTCGTCGCTGATTTCATGGAAATTTTCACCGTCATACGTAAGCAACACACGGAGAGGTGAAGCCCAACCGGAAACCGGATCTCCGGAAAGCGTGCCCGGGAGGAACACCAGCGGTACTTCTTCCACGCCCTCGGTTATGACTGCCCGATCTCCCAGGGTTTCTATAGACACGACGCCAGCCTTTTCCGTAAGAGGATAAACGGCTTCAAAACTCATGTCTGTCGTGGGCAGATGATCTGCAGAAGCGTAAAGGCCATACCCTCCCCAGAATCCGATGCCAGCCGCCTCGGAGCATAGCTTCTTCGCACACCAGGCATTCGAGCGGATCTCTTCGACAGGGTCCAATTGCCATATTCCGCCGTGCACTATTATCCGTGAATCTTCGGTGGCAACTGCCACATGTCTGAACCTGGTTCCCGGATCACCGCCAGGCAAAACTGTCACCCAAGTATTTTCAGCGCAATCGTAAATCTGGTATGCGGTGTTCCAATCGTAAATCACTGCGCCACGGCCTCCGAGGCACACCACATAGCCCGAACAGTAGATGGCTCTGTGATATCCCAGACCTGAGGTCAGGGTGGCTGGGAGATCCGCAAGGCTTTGCCATGTGGCTGTGTCGAGGTCCAATTTCCAACAGTTCTGCCAGTAAAACTCGATGTAGTCGCCGCCGAATAGATAAACCGTTCCTGCACCGTCGAACACCATTGAATGGCCGCAACGCCCGTGCATAAACAAATCATCGGCCACGGTCCCGGCTACCTCGGTCCAAACAAAGGTGGATAGGTCCAGAAGATAGTATGTTGTCACCGAACGGACGTATGAAGAAATTGGGCGACCGCCGTTCACCAGCATCTTGGCGGATGATCCGGGAATGAGCACTGCCGCATGATGATATCTCAAACTGGGAATGGCGCCGCTTGTAATCACTTCCGACCATGTGTTCGTAGAAATATCCAGTCTATGGCAGTCATTCAGGGCCCCGGCAGCGCTCCTTCCGCCGAAGATGTACATGAATCCGCGCTCTGCATCCAGAACGGCAGTGTGACCATACCGTGCGCTGGGAGGCATTCCGGACGTGGTAACTGTGCTCCAGACATCCGTATCTGGATCATAGGCCAGCACATCGTTGCAGTATTCCTGCATTGTAGACCGGCCGCCAAACAGCAACACTCTGCCGTTTTCGGAATCCCACACAGCGCTGTGTCCTTCTCGTTCCGAGCCGCCGCTTCTTGTTTCCCAATAGGTCGGATGGCGTTCAGAGGCTTGACCTATTAAATAAGTCGTTTCAGTCGTGGGAAAACGAACTTGTTTCAGGAAACGAAACTCGCCGTTGGGCACTGAAGTGTTAGGATGCGTCACCGACATGCCGCGCCTGGTTTTCAGTCCTCCGTCAGCCAGATCAACATTCTCTCCCGCGGTCAGGGCATTCACCGGAAAAGCGAGGGGATTCTGTCGTCTGTCGTGGACTCCGCCGGTCCAGTCGAATAGGTTTATCACCTTGTAAGGCTCTTGAGCCACTTTTGTTCCCTTTCTACAAATGGGCAGCATGTGCGGGATCGACCCGGCAAGCATGATGCGAAACCCCAGCCCGCGTAGGACCTTCGAAATCGTCATTCCGGCGGAAGCCGGAATCCAGGCTATTTAATGGAATCTGGACCCCGGTTTTCACCGGGGTGACGACGCGTCCTAACGAGATTATGCTAGTAATGAATGTCAGGGCTGCGAACAGTCTTCAATCTGGAGTCCCAGCTGAGCTAAGTGAAGAATCCATTAGACATAGAAGGGTCCCACGATCTTTCTGATTCGAAGGCAGATTCGACTTACCTGTAGGATCGCAATGACAGGTTTGGAGGTTCACCCTCACCCAGAAGCTTTTGCTTTTCACGCTGGTAGAGTGCTGAATATTCCTGGAATTTGATGTCTGCGCCCGGCGCGTGCCGGTCTCGCAGAAAGGCTTCTTTCAGTACAAAGTACACGAATACATTGTCGTGTGCCTTTGGGACCGGTGGATTCGGATTTACGGGCGTGCATGTGATGTCACCCGGCAAATAGGAATGGTAAACGCAAAAGCCCGATTCCAGGTCTTGAGCGGGGGCAGGCCACACGTACATGCCCGTGTTCTGAATCACGAAGTATTGGGGTGTTCCAACCCTATTGGAGGCCGCTTTCAACTCTTCGTATTCCTGAAAACCGGCCAGGGCCTTCATAGGAGAGGCGCAGCCGCTGAAATGCACCTGATGTATGCTCTGATAGTCGGGTATCGAGGTTAGGAGTTCGGTCCTGTCTGCGCCTGCAACACACCCGATCCACGATTCGCGTCGCCAGTAATCCTCCTGAGCCAACTCCTTCTGGCACCGATTGATCGCCCTCAGAATGAACTGATCAGAGAGGAAGCCACCACCTTCCTCATTGAACAGATCACGAACGGTATCGACAATGATCCCAGTCCTGCCTGCGCAGTCAGATACTGAGGTCTCATCGGTATAGAGTTCCACCGAAAGTGCAAGCACCTTGACAGGGTTGGGATCTTCGCCCGAAGATGCCGCGACCCTCTTCAACGTGAATGAAACAAGGTCCCAGGGGGCTATTTCGACCCCGTTCACACGGCCTGCAACTAGGGCGCCTGTTCCGGATATCATTCTTGAAGCAAGTTGATCGGCAATCGATGGGGATACTGCTTCCAGAGTTGAGGTCTCTGAGGCCGTTTCTTCTGCGGTCACGTGCATTCCCGGCCGGATCAGGAGGGTCTTTATCTGCCATTTGTGCCTGGCGGACATGCTTGGGGTTGATTCTTGAATTCTAAGGAAAAGGTCGTTCCCTGCTCTGTACTTGTCGGGTACTGTTATGGAAAAACGAGCCTCGTCATTGAGGTCCCATTGCCAAAAACCTGCGAGGGACACGGGATCGTATGTCTCGGAAGGACCGGCCCCGGCAGTGGATATTAATCTGTCTATGCGTATCGCAGACATTTTGGGTTCCTTCAGGCTTATCCCATTGTGGCAAAAAAGCGCTCATCATCGAAGCGCTCGAACAGGTCGCGGCAAATATCTTCGAGACTCCATTCCGAATTCCAATCCGGGTAGTCATTTCGGAATTTGGACGTATCGCTTATGTAGATTCGGTGATCGCCGCTCCTGGCCAAATCCAGGAAGTTGGCATCGAGTTTTCTGCCGGCCATGCTCTGGAGCAATTCGATTGCTTCCAGCACAGACAAGCTTTTTGTCCTACCGCCGCCGAGATTGTACGCAGTCCCCGGTTCAGGTGGCGACAAACAGATCGTGTGGGCAGCTGAAACAAAGTCATAGGAATGTATAATGTCTCTAACCTGTTTTCCTTTGTAACCGAAGACGTTGTATGTTCGACCCTCCATCAGGCATCGGGCCATATATGCCAGGAAGCCGTGAAGTTCCACCGGAGAATGCCCAGATCCTGTCATGCAGTTGCCCCGGAGACTGACTGTCGGCATTCCGTAAGTCACGCCGTATTCCTGCACCAACAGGTCAGCAGCTGCCTTGCCTGTCCCGTAAATGCCTCTGCCTTCGCCTCCCTGTAGCGGGAATTCTTCGTTTATTCCGTGAGCGGTTAGTCCCTTTATGGCCGGATCCGGGACAAACTCGAAACGAGTTTCCGATTCTGTGTAAGGAATAGAGTTCACCTGACCGTAAACCTTGCTAGACGAGCAAAATACGAAGACGGATTCCGGACAGTTCCTTCGGCAGGCTTCCAGAAGGTTCAGAGTACCAGTCACGTTTATGTGAAAATCCAGTACAGGATGATTTCGAGCAAAATCATGAGCCGGTTGGGCAGCGCAATGGATGACGACATCGGGCCTGACCTGGTGAACGAGTCTCTCCAGTTGAGGAGCACTCCGAATGTCGAGATTGTGGTGAACCAGGTTTCGGGCCTTCCTTTTCAAAAGCTCGAGATTCCATCCGGTATCTCCGTCGGACCCGAAAAACCTCGCCCTGGAGTTGTTATCTACTCCGTGGACCTGATAGCCCAGCTGATCAAAGAATGACACGGACTCGGAACCGATAAGTCCGGCGGACCCTGTAATGAGGACTTTCCCTGTTTTCATGGGGTCTCCATCTGATCAGCTAGTGATGAAGGGTCGTAAACCCAAACTTGATTGACCGGCAAGTGAGGATCATCATCAACGTGAATGAAGTCCCTCCCGATCCCGATTCGGTTGAATATGGGAAGGGCAGCAGCCAGAAACGCAAACCTGAATTCAGGATCAGGACAGCGGATGTCTGCACCGTGACTGACATTGTCTTTTGGAATGTGAGATGATCGCATCCTGCCGCCCACCTTGCGATTGTGCCTTTCGCAGCGAGCCCCGGAGAGAACCTTTATAGGCATACCGGTGAGTTCGCGGATTTTTTCAAGCTTGGCGACAAGTTCGCCGGAAATCACATCTTCGTGGTCGCATAAGCCGTCACAATTGCAGGTGAACTCTCTCGGGCTGAAATGCTTGATTTCACTCCATCTGCCCGTACTTTCTCTTGGGGAAGGCTCGACGTGGTTTTTTTGGTCGGACATCGCCGTTTTTCGTTGTTTGCCTTTTGCCGATCCCATTGTGTTACCTTTCTTAATTTGAAGTTGAGAGTGCACGACGGCCGTGCACTCGACTCGGCTATTGTTCAGGCGTCGGCTGTAGAGCGATTTCTTCTTTGGTGTAAAAACGGAGGGCCACGTTTACTGCAGCAAGGGCCACGGTCGATATTTCGGCCCATCTTCCGGGGTCGAATCCGACGGCAAGGACAACCGAACCGATCAGAGCAATAGCATTTGCCCAGATGGTTTTCGACATCCACCACGCTTTCGCACCTTCCATGTCAGTCTCCTATGGTGAGTCTCCTGACTTTCGTCAGGTTGGTGGCAAGCACTCCGTGAAGGTCTTCCAGGACGACACCTCTCGACGTGCTTGCGTGCGTTATCTTCAGTTCAGAGTTCCGGTCGTTGATAAAGGCACCCACATGACCGTTCGGCCTGTGAGGCTGAAAAGTCCAAAACAGGAGATCGCATTCGTCTGCATCTTTCGGATCGATGTCCTTGCCGCTCCAACCTCCAAGCCCCATGGACATCCTCAGCGATGTGGTGCGTGTAACGCCCGGCACTCCTGCCCATTTGCAGGCCAGGAAAATGTAGCCGGAACAGTCCAGGCCTTTGTCGAGGTCTTCGGCCCCGCCCCACGTGTATTTAGGATGTTTGGAGATTATGAAGAGGTATTGCTCTCTGACTGACCTTTTGTAATTTTCGGCCAGGCCCCAGGCTTCATGTCCAGCAGAGAATTGCACCGATAACAAGAACAACAGCAGACATGACAATAGCCGAAGAAGTCGGGTCTTTTCCAATTCCGTCCATCCAATCGTCAGGGGTGATGAAGTCAACGAAAAGCATCCCGCCGGTCAGAGTTATCAGACCGATCAAAACTGCTGTCAGCCGGATAACTACGTACCGCAGTAGTGACAACGGATCGTGAGGCATTATCCAATTGCTGCACGCCAGCAGACCGGCTACGGCGGTGCTTGCCAACATGGACGCGACTGCCCATTGCTTGATTTCACTGAACATAGCTGCTCCTACATTTTTGTTAAGAAATGAGCGACAATTACCGCCACTACTTGAGCACAAGTGGCGACCGCAACCACAGCAGACCAAAACAAAAGCCTCTGCCTCGCACTTGCGGCATGACGGGTTTCAAATATGGCGTGAGTAACTTGCTGTGCCGCTTCCAGACCCGCCAGCCTGATTTCATGCTTCACATGCCGGTCCTGCCGTGCACGTTCCAACTCCTCATGTCGGATGCGGCAGTTGTCTTTCAGCTTTGTCATACAGTCGCTGATCCTGTCCAAGAGGGGCAGCTTCTCTTTGATGACAGCCACATCCACATTGAGTTTTTCCAAAAGTTCCAGCTCGGAGCTCTTATTGGACATCTACAAATCCACCTCGAATGAGGGACTCGCAGGCATTGATCACCTGCTCTACGCTTATGGATTCCATGCAAGGGTGTCCTTCTATGGGACAGACGGCCATGTCCATGGACCATTGGTTACCATTTATGCATGGGCGATCGATTTTTGACGGGCCTTCCGCATTGCTCAACTTCACAGGAACGTATGGAAAACCTCCAGGGCATTCCCCCTGAATATTGACTATGTTCGGTTCAGTGTAACCGAAATGCTCTGCCTTGGACCGTCCCCACAGGACTACGACCGGGACCCCCGCAGATGTGGCTGCGTGATGCACCATCGTGTCCACAGACACGATCATCGCAGCACCGCGAATCCAACGAAGGGCCTCTTCCAGAGGTGCTTCTCAGACATTGATGTCAACTCCTTCCAGCTGGGGTTCGTCGAAAGATCCCCGGAGTTGGACAACCAGGAGTCCCTTCGTGTGGGCCCAATCAATAATGCGAGGCCAACGGTCAAGCGGCCAATTCTTGTTGCCGGAAACTGTATACAGATCGAACGTTTTCGCATTTGACCACGGAGCCATCACCACGTATCTGGAATCAAGCTGAGGTGGCAGAGGTTTTTTGCGGCGGCACCGAAACCTTGGGGCCAAGTCGTCGAGTTCCGGAAGATTTAGCATCCTGCAGTATGCCTGGGCCAGGTGTCCTTTCCAATCATTCGCTGAAGCCCATGCATAGACTGATTCCTGAAACCTGACGGTTCTCTGAGCACCAAGCGGTTGGTCGGTCAATTCGTCAATATCCGGACTTCCTTCAAGCACTGCCGTTGCCTGAGGAGCGCATACAGAAATGTCTCTGTCCGGATTCATCCGTCGCATCATCCTGAGCATCGGCGCAGCCATGAAGGTGTCGCCGATCCCATGGCCGAGACGGATGTGAATGCCGGGTTTCATGGTTTTTCGCTGAGCCATGAAGGTTCTGTGATCGTTCAGGTACACATCCGAACCATGTCCTCGGGCTCCTCCGCTGACTCCTCTCAGATGCCATGCCACAGCGCCCGGATCGACATAGAGCTTGGCCCCTTCAACCCACAGACGCCATGTTGCCTGGGTTTCATCTCTGTGTTGCTGGTACAGGTTGGCCTCAAAGCCGCCTATTTTTTCCAGTCGATCACGGCTGAAAAGAATGTTGGCGGTCAGGTGTTCCACCGGGATCGGCCGGGATGTCTCGTGCCGGAACCACTGAATGTTGACATAATCCGACAGGTTTTCGATTTTGCCATGAACATAGCGTTGGTCATCGGACCGAAGTGTCTCAATATCCTGACCGGGGTGGAGGAACAAGCCTCCGCATGCGCCCACGGTCTGATCGGCCATTAACGTTGCCAATCTCAAGAGATAGTCCGGCTCAAGCCAGGAGTCATCGTCAACCCGAAAGAAAAGAGGATTCTCTGGCCGGGACACTCTGAACCCGGCCTGATATGCAGCTCCGATTCGGCTTACTCTTGGGCCTGGGGCTATTCTCACATCATGGCCGGTACGTGCTATCTCGTTGAACAGCCGGGGATACACTCCGAGACTGTTCCATTCGACCGGCTTATCCGAATCGTCCACAATCACCAGGTCCCAATCGGCATATTCCTGCCGTATCAGGCTCCAGAGTAGCTGATGCAACATGTCCGTGCGGTTTTTCGTAGCCACGCACACGGTGATTCTCACGAAGTCCTCGCAATCGTGGGGTTTCGCTCCCACCAGCGATTCTTAGCTTGGTATGACAATGTGAAACAACTGTGCAGAGGTGATATCCCGTTTCGGCTTATCTGTACTCCCCCGGCCACGGATACCTTTCTTTGATTTCGGACCGTTTCGAGAGCCATACCTGCTCAGGCTCAGCATCGGCTCTGTAGGCAAAATATAGAGAGTCCGCCTCACGCCCGTAGGCTGCTCTCCGCAAATCGCGGATCAGGTCGCATTGGAAAGATTTCAACGATGACCACTGTTGAGTTGTTGCGAGTGCCTTGACAGACAGAGCCTCAGGCTGAGACTCCAGATTGAGTTTGATGAATTCAGATTCCTCCAGAGGCATCAGGAAGCACGTGTCGATGATTTGTCTTTCAGAATTAGTGAAATCGCCGCACGGCTCGCCTTCGCGGCAAGAGCCATCCCAAGCAACACCCAGAATATTTGCGATCCGTTTCAGCATGATGTCGCCTCTCAACATTCAATAGTGCCAAGTGTGTAGGCTTGCCACGTTGCAGCCCCGCCTTCCCAATACTGAGCAACCTTTCCAGGATATCCACCAGTAGTCATGTCGTCCCTTATCAGTGGATGTATCGTGTAAAAGCCTTCAGACAGATCGATTGGTACTTCGTGGCACACCGGGTTTCGGTCAAAAGCGCCGCCTGCATTTGAGTTCCATTGCATTGGAGACGCCCCATTGATGCCGACTGCGATCAGTGGATAATTTTGGCCGGTGAAGGTAAAAACCATCTTGAAGAAGAAATTGCATCCTAATGTGGCGATCCTCGAGATGAAATCTCCATTATTCCAGTCCATCCAGAATTTTTTCCCGTCCAGGTTCTCGCTGGTATTTGCTGAATAAGGATTTCGTCGCCCTAAGGGCTTTCGCAAGCGATTATGCAGGTTGCAGACTCCCCGAAAATCTTCAGTATCGATTGGACCTCGATAAGAGCTGATTCGGTTGGTTGGGCATATCACTCCCAGGAATCGTGAGGACGTTGAGCCGTTCTTCACTTCAATGCCCTCGTTTACGATTCGTGAGGTTGTTGACGCTTCCAGGGTGAGCGTACCCGAATTGCTTGACAAATAAACGTTGTAAAGGACTTCAGGAGCAAGCGTTTCACAATTCAACGCAATCCCCGATTCCGGCACCGCACTGAGCCCTTGCCCCGGCACATGGACATGTCTGCCGGAAAACCTCCCGTAAACTAGCTGAGGGACATGATTCTCCGTGGAATTCAGCACTACGTTGACCAGAGCCGGCTTGCTGTCTTGCAGTGATTCAGTCCATGCGGTTCCATTAGTAGTCTCTCTGGATTCGCAGCCGTCCGGGAACATCGATCCCGCTGAACTGCCCCACCTCCTGCTGCACAGGCTGAAATCTGCTCCACTCTGTCCTGAAAACACTAACCAAACCCTCCTGCCCCGATAAAGCTGCCGGGCAGGAAAGGTGTGCCTGATCCAGATTGATCCGGACGAACCCACTGCCTTGGTTCCGAGGGATTGAATTAAAGTGCCCGGGCAGGGCTTGCTTTCAGCCTCGAAAAGCAGGATTTCCCCGATGGCGGTGTAAGCATTGGAGCCGTTCCTGTCGGTAATCTTAAATCTGTAATGCCTGTGGGCCGAGCTGTTTGTTAGATAGTATTCGCGACAGCCGCCGGTGCCGGGATCGGTTTCAGCTACCCATGAAGTGGGCCCAGTGACTTGAACCCAGTCGGCATCGGTATTGTATGCGGGCGAGGTGACATTCGAACCCCACAATGTGAATGCCTTGGGAAATGCTCGAACGTTGGCATCAGCGTTGCTGAAAGAAGAAAGCCTGAACTTATTGATTATCTTCGCATTTCCTGAGCCAAAATCAATGGCCCAAAAAATCGGCGCCACTGAGCCAGGAACCGCATTCGACCGGAATCCATTGTCTGAGGCAATTGAACCGTCCACTGCTTTGTACGCCTCGAATCCCTCTGTTTCCGCGTTATTGTTGCTACTGTCCCTGGCTGTTACCGAATACGGGGAAGGCACATTATTCGCTGTCATGACCGGCGCGGAATTCTGAGTCCTCCCGTTGACCAAACCGTTCGGTTCCACTGCCGTGTCATCGGACTCGTGCAGGCTGATGGCTACATTCCCTGTGCTGTTCACGTTGGCAACGTATAAGCTTATGGAACTGAGGCCGAAATCGACTTCGGGCGTAAATGCAAAACCGATTTTATGATTATCCGAGCTCAAAGCCACCGCTCGCGCTCCTAAGGTTTGCATATACGCTGGAGGCACGCTCAGACGGCATGGGGATGACGATGCTTCGTTCAAATTGACTATATCTTCGTACGAGCCTCCAGGTGTGGCGAGCATACCTCCCATGCGTCACCTCCATGCGAAGATGCTCACGTTACAGGTACCCGATGGTGCTGCAACGTGGACAATAGTGTGGCCGGATGCGGCGATTACGGGTACGGTCCAACTAAAGCCGGATACTGTAAGTCGAGCCGTTGAGGAACCTTCAACAGTACCACTCAAGTGGAGAACCTCCGGGCCTGACTCCACGTGGAACATCACTTCCTTGAAATCGATCGGTAAGGCTAGGCCGGACATGTCAGTCCCGAGAGAGGCAATCCTCTGGGTAAACAGTTCCGTGCCCCGGTCCACCAAGGGGTGTCCGTTATCATCCCTAGGAACAGGCTTCATTTCTATCTCTCTTTTATGACTTCGCGCCGCGGGGCTATCGCCTCGCGGCATGGTTTCGCACCGATGCCCTTTCAGAGGACAAGGTTCTGGTTATCCAGGTATGGCGACTAGAGAAGCCTCCTCAAGAAGTTGTCTCGTGCAGCTCTTCAAGGTCTTCTCGGCTCTGCTGTTATCAGCCCGTCGGGAGGCCATATATCATTCCGAGGTTCTGCCGAGGGCCGCGAATCACTACTCCGTAGGTCTGGAAAGAGATGAGCCAGCGCTGATAACGCCCCTGGGTCGGGATTTCTTTGCGGTCCATTTTGTCGTTGGCGAAATAGCCGTAACTCGTGGAGCTGAAGTTGACCAGAATCAGGCTGTCCGGCCTCATGTACCGATCGGAGAGTATCGGGAAGCTCTTGCCGATTTTGGCGTCAAAGGTGTCCACGTGGAAACCTATGTTAGTGTCGTCTTTCTCCATGCGCCTGTAGGAGATGTCGAAGTCATGAATGTACTGGTGTGTCAGAGGATGGCAGACGATCCACCAGTCGCCGGAATTGTAGTCAGCGTTTTCATCCAGCCACAGGTGCCGGGCCAAATTGTCGAGGTCAGTCTTGGTTATGGGTGAGGCGTTCTTGTTCATGAACACGTTAGGGTTGGAGAACTCGCTTTGGGTCATAATCGGCCAGGTGCAAAGACCGCACATGGTTGGTTCTTCGGTCTTGTTTCCATAAACGAAATCCGTGCCGTCGTGGTAAGGCCGGGACCTCAGCACAGCGTACGCGAGCTGCCGTCTGAGCTTCTCCAGGAGAGCCGTGATCTGGTGCTCGGTTTCATTGGCTATGATCTCGTATTTGGTGTTCTTACGTGTCTTCGGGATTTCAAAGGTTTCAGCGTGGATTTGAGTTCCAACCTCGCGGAACACCCTATCGAGAGATCGAGGGTCAGACGCGTCCCGGTAGTCGGACCATACCTCCGAGATTATATCCCAGCCCACTGCCTGGACGTCGTTGCTCAGCGTGGTATTGCCGTACGCTGCCACCGAGGCTGTGAGACCGTCCACAGAGGACACTTTCACCTGGACGCCGTCGCTGGGTCGTTCCAGTATCGTGCCGGTTCGTATCACTTTTTTCACTGCCTCAGCTGTAATTCCCTGGCCGAACAAGTTGCCTGAAAAGGTGATCTGGTTCCCGCTGAGCATAGCAGTAACCTGCGACGGGTAGCCCCATTCTTCCATCCATCGGACCACAGGGCCGGACACTGGCGGCCCGACCGGAATCTTTGCGAGCACATCGCTCTTGCCCTGAACTACCTTGTCCAGCCCGGCGAGCAAGAACTTTTGAAGCTTGCGCTCCGAACCGGCATCACCTTGCGTCCAAAGCTTCATGAAGTCGCTGACATTGCCTGCCATATCAATTTGCTCCTTAGTATATTTTCTGCGGGAATGACGAATTGCCCGCACTTCCGAGTTACTCGTTCGAACTCACACCAGCATCAGATCTTCAACTTGCCGAGACTTGAGAACATTTCGTCCAGGCTTTTGGCCTTTCTTATGGTGCGCTCGAATTCTTTATCGTCATCAAGAGGCTCTCCGATCTCGCCGTCGCTTTCGACCATCGATCTGTTTCTGATCTCCTTTGCCACAGCGGATCGCCGATTGGACGACCGACTTCCCTTTTCTTCTATTTTCTTAAGCAGTTCAGCGGCCTCGCTTGCGTGAAGACCTTTGTCGCGGATGAGAAATTGGAGCTCGTCTTCGTAAGGCCTGAGCTTGGAATTTGCCGGATCGGACAGGAAATCGTCGAGCAATCGTTTGAAGTCGCGGTCTTCCTGCAGGGCCTGCTCGATCCTGTCGTCCACTGAGTCCAGGATTTCGTCTTGCATTCGTCTGATCATAACAGCCGTCGCTGCCACTGGATCGGTCTGGTAGGCCGATCGCATCTCCCGAATGAACGCTTCATCATTTGTTCTTTGCTTGAGGTGCTGCTTTTCCAGATTTGTCTGTTCGAGAATTCTTCGGTACAACTCTGCTTCACGGGATTTCTCCTGAGCCAGCAGTGTTGCGTCTTTGTACGCCTGCATGATGGCTTCCGGGGATGTTGCCTCATCCGACTGGTCGACTTCATCCAACTGCTTGGTTTCATCTTCTGGCTGCTCTTCCGAGATCAGCTGATCTTCAATTCCGCTGGCAGCCTCTCTGCTGATCTTTCCTTCCTTTTTGAGCTGTTTGTCCATTTGCTCGAATTCTTCCAGGTCCACGATTCCTCCTGTCTGTCGCACCCGTTTTGCTATTTCGCGATATAACCAGTCATACCAGCCTCATTACAACAATTATCGTGAAATGGTATTACCGGGGACGGGCCTTGATGTGAATGCGGTCCAGTCTATTCAGGACCAGATCGATGGCCGCGACGAAGCCGCGGTTGAATTCCAGGTTTTTGTCTTTATCCAGGCATTCCATGATCTTGATGAATTGCTCCCGCTTGAGCATTTCTACGAACGCCGGTAGAAACTGATTCTGCCACGACGGGCTAGACGCACATTGAACCAGTTTCTCTTCAATTTCCTTTTCCGAATCTTCGTCCCAACCGTCCCTGAAAAGCAGGTACTCCTTGTAGAACACTGACATGAAACCTCCTTTCGGTGTCGGTGAAAGACTCATACCCATGCGCTTTCAAAGCAGTAAGATCTGGGGAACCTCTTTGTAAAGAGTTTCCCCCACCCCCCATATGCGCTAACTTAAGGATGTTTGGCTCTTAATCCGTCATTCCGGCGGAGGCCGGAATCCAGTCTTCTCAACAGACTCTGGACCCCGGCTTTACCTGAAAATACCCCTGCCCGGGTACACCGAGGGGTTTCGGGGTTGGGCTTTCGGGGGATTGCATGACGCGGCGGGTCACGCGGATTTTTTTTGGGCGTTGGGGTTATACATAGGGGCAAAGACTCCTGGGGCTCGAGTTGTTGGGTGTCAGCGGTAGGTAAAAGTTTTACCTGCGTGGTCCCTGAGTGGGCCTACAGTCCGTTGTGCTCGCTGACGATTGGCCATGTTCGCCCCGCGCTCGTGGCTTCATTAAGCCGTCGGCCTTAGGTTGAGAGTGGCCTGGTGTGGTACCAGGCAGAAGTTGATGCGATCGATGAC
>JACRDE010000102.1 GCA_016212935.1 Desulfomonile tiedjei
ATTTCTTGCCGGTCATGCTTTCAATTTCGATCTTTATTATGGTGGCAAGCTTAGTGGCGGCCTCGTTGTAAATATGTTCGGACAGTCCTGAGTAGTGTCTCATAATCGCGTTCAGGCCCCTTATCTTATCGTCGAAATCATTGACCATGAAGGCCTTGCCGAATCCGATCACGCTCAGGTATCTCATGGACCACTTGCATGCGTCCTCGCCGGCGATGACTTCGACGTCAGCTTCGGCTTCGAAGCACACGTTATTGTTACGCTTGATAATGTCGATCTTTCTGCCCTCCCCAGCGGAATGAACGTAGATGCAGTTGTCCTCGTACCCGAAGCATATGGGTACAACGTAGGGCATCCCGTCTTCGCACAAGCCCAGCCTGCAAACCTCGGCCTTGTCAAGGATGGATTCAAGTATTGCTCGATCTGTGATTTCCTGTTTGTGTTTTCTCATGCAGCACTCCGTTCAAATCCAGTCACTAAAAGTTTCAAATAGTTACAGAGAATGGACTTTACACCCCAAGACCCGCCGTGTAAACTCGGTCGAGCAGACCGGTGTGAAGATCGTCGCTGTTTGTATCAGTCCAAGCAAGTAATCTGCTTCGGAGGGCAAGAAACACTTTTGTTTTCCAGTACATCCGAGCATCAGATCTTCGAGTAATAGTTGCAATTATTCAGAGCCGCAAAAAAAATCCTGTTTGCTCTGTGAATTCAATGGGCAGTCTCCAGAGACGCGAAACGGGCTCATTATTCACCTTGTGGAGGCAATACTAAATGGCAAAGCACGTTTGTCCGTGGTGGCTGGGTTATCTATTGGTAAATCCCATGCGCCGCTGGTTCCAGAATCCTGAGACGATTCTGTCCCCCTATGTAGCCGAAGGAATGACGGTGCTCGACATCGGTCCAGGCATGGGCTTCTTCACTATTCCCGCAGCTCGCATGGTGGGTGATACCGGCAGGGTGATAGCTGTTGATATTCAGGAGAAGATGTTGAAGTCGCTCGAAAAACGGGCTGAAAAGGCCGGTGTGGCCGGCCGTATCGTCACCAGGCTCTGCGAGCCGAACAGCCTTGGGATCTCCGAGCCAATTGACCTGTGTCTGGCATTTAACGTGGTTCATGAGGTTCCAGATCCACGTACCCTTTTTTCTCAGATCAGGGGAATCCTGAAGCCTACGGGAAAACTGTTTCTCGCTGAGCCCGGCGGATGGCATGTTTCCGAAGAGGACTTTAAGGTGACCCTGGCCCTAGCCGCAGCCGTCGGCTTGAAACTCATCGCTGAGCCGAAAATACGAAGGAGCAGGTCGGCCCTTCTCGCATTGGACTGATTCAATTTTCCATGGCATACAAGGCTGCGCCGAGAGCCCCTGTGATCTGCGGGTGGGGCGGAATTCGGATTGGAGCGGTAGTGTGCTCCTTGAGCAATTCAGCGAGAAACGGATTGTGTTCTATTACCCCGCCGGTGAGCACGACCGTGTCGGTCAAGGTATCCATTTCGAGAATTCTTTTTATTACCGATCGGAATAGCCCCCGAACTATGCGATCCACAGGGTGGCCTGCTTTTATCTTCTCCAGCACCTCTGTTGCCGAGAATACTGTGCAGTAGCTACCCAGCGTCACCTCGCCGTCAGCCGACCGGGCGAGCGAGTCCAGTTCCTCTATGGGAAGCCTCAACCTCAGCGCCATTTCCTCAAGGAATGCGCCTGTCCCGGCAGCACACTTTCTGTTCATCTTAAAACTTGCACGCTGTCCGGAGGCGTTGATCTTAATGATCTTATTGTCCTGACCGCCTATATCCACAATAGTTATTGGACCGGGATAGAAGTGCAGGCATCCCCGGCCATGACACGAAATCTCCGTTCGGTTGGATGAGGCGAACGGCACACTCTTTCTGCCGTAACCAGTTGAAATAACAGAGGCCACATCACCGTTGCTCAAGCCGGCCTCATGCAAGGCTTCATCCCAGGCTTGAGCGGCTGCGGCCTCAAAGTCAGTCCCGGAATAGACTACTCTGCTGCCCATCAGGCGAAGCTCCCTATCAACTATTACGGCTTTTGTGGAGCAGGAACCCACATCCACTCCACCGGCAAAATCTTTAGTCACGGATTATCCCTTCTGGAAAAGGCCTTGCGCCACACGCGCGGTTAACGCGGGCCTCGGGGCCGCACACAAATTCGCCAACGATCCGAACACCCGATTCAAAAAAGATCTATCTATTGTTCGTGACGTGCACGTAAAGTTTTTGGAGAGGGGCGTGGGGTATAGGCGCTAACTTGATGAACTGGCTCGCGTTATTTCAACTACTTAGCCAAGTGCAACACCGTCACCCCGGCGAAAACCGGGGTCCAGAATCTGTTGAGAAGACTGGATTCCGGCCTTTACCTGAAAATACCCCTGCCCGGGTACACCGAGGGGTTTCGGGGTTGGGCTTTCGGGGGATTGCATG
>JACRDE010000103.1 GCA_016212935.1 Desulfomonile tiedjei
CTGTAAGGTCCGCGACTTCAAAGCCGATCTCTTGACCGCGCTTCTTTACCAACTCCACGAAAACATCATATGTCTGAGCTGCATCGTAGAACCCAATCTTTTGCATACCCGTGACCTGTTCTATTTTCTCTTCCATGGGCGTGCGTTTCTTCTTGCAGTTTCGGAACATGGGCTGCAAAGCAAAAACGTGGGGCACACGATCCGTCTCCAGGGTTTTGTGGTAAATGGCCATGACATCCGCGACTTGTTCGATATTCTTGTCCCTGTACGCGATCATCTCCGGGGTTGGATCCTGAGGATGAGCGGCGAATCCGCGATTTTCCATCAGAATCCCCGGACCTTCGCCTTGAGTCATTGCCAGCCACGTGAAGAGGTAAGTATTCCTTTTCAGCCACAAAGTGATGTAATTCATCAGACCTTTGCGGCTCATATCCATCACTTCCGTCACTACCTCATAGTAAGGGCCTTCGGTGAAGTAGTTCCAGTCCTTGAGCGGCCTGGCTACAGTGTGAACCTCATTTGCGCCGTCCAGCGCCACGATAAGATCCGGATTGAACAAACGCAGTTTCGCGAGATAACGCATCAGAATATTCTGATAAACGAAGCCCGGAACCCCCGCGTTTATTACCCTGACCGTCTTGCCGCCGATCTTGGCCTTGATGTCAGGGTCCGCGTTCATGATCTTTTCCATGAGGTGGGGAATGTTCCAGCGGAAGGTCACCTCATAAAAGTCTGCAACCACGTCCGCAGGAGGGACAGGGCCCCTGCCGTACACCACCGAGCCACCGGTGACAATTACCCTATATTCATCCGGCGGCTTGTCTCGCGGGACCTCCTCGAAATCCTTGAAACTCTCCTCATTTATGTATTCGTATGAGTTGCCGAGGCGAGTGTTTCGGACTGCAGCGAATCCCGGCGTAGGCTCGTAGCCATACTGGGGGGCAACTTTTTGAGAACTCTGGCGCGCTGAGTCCAGGTCTCGTCCTTTGTACGCGTCGCCAAGAGGCGACGACTTAATTTTCAGGTAAGCGTAATATTCTATCCCAGCTAGAGCACCCAAGACTATTCCGGCCAAGAACAACAGATAGAGGCAGATTAGAGAAAAGCGCAGGATCTTCCTGCCTATTGATCTTGAACCTTGTTGCACTGACGGCCTCGATTCGGTAGAGCGGTTAGCTGCCGCAGCATGTTCTTTTTGGTCCAGGGTGTTTGATTCCTTGGACTTGTCCGATTGACTCATCAATTCCTCCGAGGAGTTACAGGACTTTTCTCCTGAAAAAAGCGCAACACCCATTATTAATAGATTTCAGTAAGCAGGTCCATTGTTTTGTTCCGCGCCCTGCAGGCCTTCACTCACATGGGGACCGAATAGCTACTGTGGGGCAGGCTTTCCAGCCTGCCATCTCAAAAAAGCCGATAATGCAGGCTAGAAAGCGTGACCCACGGCTTGCTCAAATCCTCCGATCGCACCTCTGACCGAACGGTCTCCTTTCAATTACCCCAATCTGACAAGAATAGGCAATTCCCCTGAGAGCTTCCAACCTGAAAAGCAAAAAAAAAGGCCCGACCGATAGGGTCGAGCTGGGAGACACCGTCAAACGGCCGGGCTCACTAAAAAGAAGGGCCGGTGAATTGAGGATCTTGGTTTATCCCCCCGTCCAAGAGACTCCGGATCGTGTCAGTTTTGAGTGTGGGAACTCCGGAGTCGACGATGGTTGACCTCACTTACACCGGCGGACACAAACCCTGCGATCAGAATATGAACCCGAGTTCCAGGAACCCGCCTTCAAGTTGATTCTTAAAGAGCCACTCATTTTGGGTCTTCTGAAGGGACACCACACGATACCCGCCTTTTGCATAGCCCCAGCGGCCCGTGTTTAGAGGAATGGAGTACCTCGCACCAGCCTGCACATCATATCCCTGGGAGTCATCCAGGAAAATGCCCCCAGCTTTGCAGTCGAGAGAGAAAGTGGCCCCGTTTGCGGCAGTTCGCAGGCATCTCTGCAGTTCCAGTCCGGCTATGGCTGCATCCATGGACTTGCTGAAGGTGTTTCCATAATAGCCGCACAACCAGCAGTTTACTTCAATTTTGTCCTCGGTGTGCACCCAGCCGGCGAACACACTGAGTGAGGAACTGCATGTCTTTACCGCGTTGTACTCCAAGGTCGCTCTGTGATAGGCGTGCTGCCACTTGGAGCTGATAGGCTGCCCTGTGGAGTAGAGCTGATACCCGAATACGAACGGGCTGTTCCACTGAGGCCAACCGGCTCCTGTGAGTTGGTTGCCAAGCACCGAGTACCGGATCGCCCAAGTGGGTCGGAACTGATACTTGATCGAGAATTCCAGAAACTCCTTGTGTGCCGGTAGCTGCAAGTCGTCGTTAAGGTCTACGTCCCGTGCGTACGCCCAATAGCCGCCCCACCAGCCGCCCCACATGTTTTGGTCAAGGCGCGGCCACTGTATGGAGCCCTTCGCTCGGGCGAACAGAACTTGCCCGCTGATCTCCCATTGACCCTGGCGAGTCGTCGGTAGTATGCACATCGGCATACCCGCGACCGGGTATGGGACACACGCGGGCTTGACTTTGGTTATTCCCCCCGGTGGCACAAAGGTGACGCGACCCTGGGATGAGTCATTCCTCATCTTTGCAGGACGTGCAGACACCTTCTGGGCTGCAGGCACAGGCGTGCCGCCTACTTGATTAGGTTTGAGCAGTATTTCCAAGGATTCGTCGGGACTTGCGGCCCAGGCGGCGGTGATGAAAATGGTTGACAGTAAAATAAATAGACATACCAACGGCGTAGAAGGTATTCTTCTCAACATACCCTTCCTCCCAGCTCGAAATGTTGAATATCCCTTTAATTGATAATTAATTTTACTGTCAAGAAAAAAATAAACTTAAGTTTCCATTGGTTGACAACTTTTTCGAGAAAATAACAGTCACGCAGCTACAACTAGCTGAATTAGCAAACTAAAGTTTATGAGATCCTGGTCTTGAATCGCTCCAGAATATCCGCCATTCAGCGCGCGTGCATCGCTCAACTTGACACCCCGCTCCGAATAGGATAACGCTATCCACTGAATAACTCAGCGGAAATTCCGCGCCCCCCCGTTTCCTCTCTGTAGACCCGTGCGGGTAACGGTGGGACATAAAAATCACGTGATATCCGAGGAGAAGAAACATATGCTGAGGCTGAATCTGAGAATATTCAGTTACAGACTCCACAACCATTGCGCTGCGGTCTTTCGAAACGTTCACGTAGTAGTTCTTTCCCTCTTTATGGTTGTGGTCACGGCCAACGCCGTATTTTCCTCAGGAGCGGCCTTCAACAATCAATTGGAGACAATTGTTGGCAGGGAACTCGCCCCGGACTTCGCTATAACCATTCAAGTCGCGGACCTGCAAACGGGTAGAGTATTGATGGAAAAGAATCCGGATCTCCCTTTGGTCCCGGCCTCCACTATGAAAATCGCGACCAGCGCGGCCGCTCTGAGTGTGCTCAAGCCGGATTTCGTCTTTGTCACCGAGGTGCTAGCCGACCAGGCAAAGGATTCCTCGGTAGGCAACCTCTATGTGAAAGGCTATGGAGACCCCTATCTGGTATCGGAAGAGCTGTTCACCCTCGCGCGCTCCGTCAGGGAAAGAGGCCTCAAGGAGGTACGGGGAAACATAGTAGTCGATGATTCTTACTTTGCTCCGGATCCCCCCTTGGACGAGAACGAAAAGATCGGCACTCGGGCGTATCATGCACCGTACGGCGCACTTTCTCTAAATTTCAATTCCGTGAAGGTTCTCGTGCGCCCGGCCAATCGTAGCGGTAACCCCGCGGACGTAACCTTAGACCCCATTTCAGAATACGCGGATGTCAAAGCTGCTGTGATGACAACTAAAGGCAACAAACCTGCCCAGTTTGATGTCACCAAAGAAGCCACACCCGGAAAAACTGAGATTATCCAACTGGAAGGCACAATAGGAGTGAATGCTCCTTCGAAGAGCCGGTACGTGAACGTCAACATCCCTAGCCTTTACACGGGCGAAGTATTCAGGGAGTTTCTCTTAAGAGAGGGCATAAAAATAAAAGGGAGGGTAATCCAGGGCAAGGTGTCTCCTAATGCCATTTCTTACGTTGAATACGGCAATTCCAGGGCATTGTCCGCGATGATTTACGGTCTTAATAAATTCAGTAACAATTTCATGGCAGAGCAGATCAGCCTTGCCCTAGGGGCGAACGTTTTCGGCCCCCCTGGCACTCGCGAGAAGGGTCTGTCCGTCATTCGGAAGCATCTTCTATCCTGTGGTGTCCCGGAGAACAGTTTTTCCCTCAGTGAGGCCAGCGGATTATCCAGAAACAATCGCGTGAGCGCTTCGGCCCTGGTTCGGGTGCTGTCTGGAGCGGCGAAGGATTTCACTTACAACTCGGAGTTCATGTCCTCCTTCGGGGTTGCCGGGGTTGACGGAACCTTGAAAGAGAAGTTTACCGACTCGACCGTGCGCAGGCGCATCAGGGCCAAGACCGGAAATCTGAGGGGGGTAAACGCTCTGGCTGGCTATGCTCTTGCTCAGGACGGAAGGGTCCTGGTATTCGCTGCGATAGTCAACAGCAATAATAAAGGCGCGGGCTTCATTGACTACGGGGAGAAAATCGTAAGGGCGGTCATGGACACGAATTTCGGTACGCGCTCAAATGAGGTCTCGGGAAACTAGTGGGATCGCAGCGTAATTCATCGCCTGTCAGGGGCTTCGCAACATTAGATCATCTTGCCAAGCAGTGAATGCTTCAAGCCCCTCGTGATAATTGCTCTGACGATGGCGCCTTCTTTCACATCTGCTAATTCTTCAAGATTCACTATCTTGTTGGTTCGCGTACGGCCGAAAGGCTGTAGGGACTTTTCCCTGACCCCTTCTATGAGTATTTCTTCCACTGTGCCCTCCGCGGACCTATGGTATTCCCCGGTTATTTCGTCTTGCAGCCGATGCACTCGTTCCAGCCGCTCTATTTTTATTAGGTCAGGCACCTGATCCGGCATTGTGCGGGCCGCTGTGGAGGGCCTTGAGGAGTATTTGAACGAAAATATCTGGTCGTAGCGAATCCGTTTCATGGCTGAAAGCGTGTCTTCAAAGTCTTCTTCGGTCTCGCCGGGGAATCCCACGATTATGTCCGTAGTCAGGGCCACGCCTGGAATTTTATCACGGAGCATGTCTATTTTTTTGAAGTAATCGGAGAATGCATAGCCCCTTCGCATGACGCGTAAAATTTTGTCCGACCCGCTCTGCAATGGGAGGTGAATGTGTTCGCAGACAGAAGGCAGGCCAGCCATTGCGGATATCAGATTTTCGTTAAAATCCCTGGGGTGGGACGTCGTGAAGCGGATTCTCGCCAGGCTCGTA
>JACRDE010000084.1 GCA_016212935.1 Desulfomonile tiedjei
AAAAGGTAGGAGCGGACATAGAAATGGTCCGCAACGGCATTGGCACAGATCCGAGAATAGGTCCGCAGTTCCTTTTCGCGGGTATCGGGTACGGAGGCTCATGTTTTCCGAAAGATGTTGACGCCTTGGTCGCGACCGGGCTTTTACACGGGGTGGAGCTGAAAATCCTCCAGGCCGTCCAAGAGGCCAATAAAAGCCAGAGAAAGCATTTCATGGATAGGATATTGGCCCATTACGACGGTGACTCCCTGGCAGGAAAGCTTTTCGCTATTTGGGGGTTGAGCTTCAAACCTCGCACTGACGACATTCGTGAAGCTCCGTCCCTTGACGTGATCAGGTTCCTGCTGGACGAGGGTTGTCGGGTGCGTGCCTTCGATCCCGTCGCAATGGAAAATGCCGGAAAGCTGCTGGGTGACGCAATTGAATATGCTCCCGGAAATTACGAATGCCTGGAAGGCGCACATGCGTTGATCATTGTGACGGAATGGAACGAATTTCGCCATCCCGATTTCGATAAGATCAAGACATCACTGATTGAACCGGTTATCTTCGATGGAAGGAATATTTACAACCCCAAGAAAATGATTGAGAGAGGCTTCTATTATTACAGCATCGGACGATGACGCAACGAGTCCGATTCTCCCAATAAGGCGGAGTCTTCATGGCGAAGAGAACTTTCAATGCTAAGGAACTCATTGCCGACATAAGATCCGGACTATCCAGGTCCGCGATCCTTAAGAAATATCAAGTTTCTCATGACGAGCTTTCGTTCCTCATAAGAAAACTGCTGGATGCCAAAGCGGTCAAAGAATCGGATCTTCGACGATTCACGGCTCCGCTTGGGTCTTCGCCCGCGTTCGAATGTCCGGAATGCGGGACAATGTACCCTGACGATTTCGATCAGTGTCCTGATTGCGGAGCCTTTGTGGCTACGATTGAATCCGAAATGATGGCGGAAGAACCCACAGTGACGATCGTGGAAGAGAGTGTGAGTGAAAATGATTCGCCTGTGGCTGTGTATCGAGGAAATATGCAGCGCACGGGGTTCTATGAGTCCAAGGGCGTCCGCCAACTCTCGGAATTGAAGTGGAGATTCAAGACCGAGGGATGGATATCATCTTCCCCGGTACTTGCGTACGACAATGTCTATTTCGGAAGTTGGGACGGATCCATCTATGCGGTAAATGCAGAATCCGGACAAAAAGTGTGGAGCTTTGCGACCAGAGGACCTGTCTCGTCTTCTGCCGCGGTGGCCTTGGGGCAGGCTTATTTCGGGACCTCGGATGGTCAACTGATGACTCTTGATGCACAAACGGGGAAACACAAGTGGAGCTTCAAGATTGACGGTCCGGTGTCCTCGTCTCCCGCCGTCCTCCGGGACTTGTTGTACTTCGGAGGCTCTGACGGAAATCTTTATGCTATAGAGCTTAGATCCGGGGCAGTCAGGTGGCATTTCAAAGCCGGCGGCCTGATTTCATCTTCTCCGGCAATTGACGAGGGATTGATCTGTTTCGGTAGTTATGACACACACGCCTACTGCCTGGACGCCTCCAACGGTAAGAAGGTGTGGACTTTCAAAGCCGGCGGGCCGATCTCCGGATCTCCTGCCATCTCCGATGGGGCAGCCTACTTGGCAAGTTGGGACGGAGCCGTTTACTGCCTCGATCTCCGAACGGGAAAGGAAAAATGGAGATTCCAGTCGGAATCAAAGATAACCTGCTCGCCTGCCCTTGGTTACGGTAAGGTTTACCTTGGGAATTCCAGTGGAAGAATGTTCGCTGTGGACCTAAAAACCGGCCAGGAAAGATGGAAATTCGAAACTGGCGGTCCGATTTCGGCGTCCCCTGCCATTGCCTTCTTCAGCTTGTATTGCGGCAGCTCCGATCGGATCCTTTATGTGTTGGACGTGAACACCGGTCGAGAAAAATGGAGATTCAAGACACACGGATCGATAAATTCTTCTCCCACCGTAGTCGCACAAACAGTCTGCTTCGGGAGCGACGACGGACACCTCTACACAGTCGCCTAGGCTTGTGGGCCTAGCCGAGTCCGTCATCATTTTCGGATATTGTCTCTATTTCAGGTAATGCAGGAAGAGAAGCCAGATCAGGCAGGCCAAACACCTCCAGAAAACGTCTGGAAGTGCCA
>JACRDE010000085.1 GCA_016212935.1 Desulfomonile tiedjei
CACTTTTTTGCACAAAAAAGGGTTTCCCGGAAACTCTTTCCAACAACCGCTCATATTAGGTTGAAAGCAAATTCGTAGGATCAACAGGTCTCAACGACTGCCGAGAACATTCTCCAGCACACCGCGCACTCTGGATAGCTGCGCTTCGGTCATGTGCGAGAAAAGAGGCAACGCGAGCGACTCCCTGGCGGACGCCATGGTGTTGGGAAGATCACCCACAACGCGATGGGGTAGCTTCCTAAAAGCTGTCTGACAATGCACGGGAGGATGAAAGTATCTCTTGCTTTCAATGTTTTCGGCTTTTAGTCTAAAGCGAACCGTCTCCCTGTCTGCCCTGGCGCTGGAACCTATCAGGAGGGTAAAGTAATTTCCGCTGGTAGAGCGGTCTTCAGGGAATTCCTGAACCCGGCAGCCCGGCAAGCGAGCAGCGACATCCCGGTATTTCATGATCAGCCGCTTTCGCGAGTCCACGAGATGCTGGGCATTTTCCAGGCTGAGCAAACCCACAGAAGCATGCAGTTCGCTCATTCGGGCAGAGAGGCCATTCAGCACCATGTCTTCGCCGTCCGGTCCTTTGCCGTAATCCCGCATTCTAACCAGTTTTTGGGCCAGTTCGTTGTCGTTGGTGGTTATCAGGCCTCCTTCGATGGCGGTAATCACTTTGGTTGGGCTCAGGGAGAACACTTCACAAATGCCGAAGCCACCGGCGGGCCGCCCCTTGTAGCGTGATCCCAGGCCCTGCGCTGAATCGCATATCATTGGAATTCCGTGTTTCTCCGAAATGCGTTCCAATTCATCCATATCAGGTGGCAACCCGAAAATTGTCACAGGACAAATTGCCGCGGTGCGCGGGCTTATGGCCTTTTCAACCTCGTCAGGATCCAGGGCCATGCTTCCAGCAAGGCAATCCACGTATACCGGAGTGAGCCGATTCCAATGTACCGCCTGTACTGTAGCAGCAAAGGTAAAAGACGGTACTATCACTTCGGCACCCTCTTGGAATCCCATCGCAGCATACGCGAGGATGAGCCCGGACGTGCAACTGGAGACCGCAACAGCGTGCCGTGTCTCAGTGTAATCGCATGACAGCTTCTCAAAACTCGCCACCACACGTCCCAGAGTGACCAATCCGGACTCATAAGACTTGCAGAGAGTCTCCGTGACACTTTTCAGGGACGGCAAGGTCGGACGGATTATGGGAATGAGTTCCACTGTTTCAACGTACCTCCGGATTTGGTGAGGATCAACTCTCTGACGAAAAGGTGGTCTCATGCCAGTTAGCATTCAAACAGGGAAGAATCGGAGAGGACCTTCTTGAAAGAAGTTCCTCCCCGAACCCCACTTCAAGAACTTCCAGCATGCGCCGGAATCCACATTTCTCAGCGAGCAGAACTCTGTCAGGCACTTGTCGGCTCGCCAAGCCTGGGGGATGGCATCAGTTGGCGGTTGCAGCCAGCTCGGCCTGCAACTTAGGGGTAATTTTCCTTTCCACTGCTCTGGCGAAAAGCTCATAACCTTTTTCGTTAGCGTGGCCATCCAGTTTCCAGAAGTAGTCCCAAATCCTGCTGGGATCGGCGCCGAACTCAGCACCTACTAACGGCCTGATATCCACGAAGTCCACACCAATTCCGCGCAATAAAGACTCTAGAGGTTGGATCTTGTATTCGCCTCTGTACAAGAAATGATTTCGCTGCGGATGGCCTATGACGAAGTAATTGAATCCTTTTGCTTCGGCTAATGCACTCATGGCACCTGCAACCTCCACAATTGTATCCAGAGCCTCGTCAGTCTTTGCTTGTTGCTGGTTTCGCGACAACAACAACCAATCGTAATGGAGCAAATCCATCATTATTACCCGAAAAAGTCGGCACCTCGCCCAAAGCGGTTCAAACGTTGGAGCTTTTCTGTCTTTTACCATCCCATCGGCTGTGAACCGATCCAGGCCGCCTCGCGAGATCATATCCGTAATGTCGCTGTCATTGACCGCCTGTATAACCATGTCGGGGTTATATTTCTGCAGACGTTTCCTGAACAGTTCAAGTTCAAATACTGGGTCACTGCCGGCCACACCCCCCATTATTACCACTATGTGCCGATCGAACCCGTGTCTGTTCAGATTCTCCTCGAGGATTTTGGGCCAGGTCTTTTCAAATGATGCTCCCTGTCCTTCCACCCACGAATCGCCCAATACAACTATTCTGTATTCACCAGCGGGCTTGTCCACGGGGTGGTCAACATCCCTTACGCCCTCCAAGTTGATTCTGATTTCATAATCGAATTCCGGTTGCCCGTAGGACAGTATCCGATTCGGGCCCCTATCCAGAATCCAAGCTCGCGGGAATTCCTGTCTGTATGGTGAGACGTATGAGCCGCCATTCTTTTCCGTCCACGTCTGATGCGCTCCCAAAATCCGCACAAGGATTTCGCCGGAAACGATGCTGACTCCTAATAGCAAGAAAACCGTTAGGATTGTAAAAAGCCTCAATCTCCTTACATTGGGACTCGAAGGAGTTGATTTAGCCTCCATGCCAGATTTGCTCCGGAACAGTGCGCCGCTCCTGCCACCTTATCTGCGGTCCGCTATAGGATAAACCTGGATGGCTTGAATCTGCGCAATGGCCCTTCTCGGCCTAGGTCTTAGAACATTTCGCTTTCAAATTTGTAATATCGGGTAGGAACTTCTTGTAAGAAGTTCATCCCCGAACCCCACCTCTAG
>JACRDE010000081.1 GCA_016212935.1 Desulfomonile tiedjei
GCTAACTCGTCCGGGAGCACGGTTGGGGTTCCACCTCCAACGTACGCGGAAGCAAAGTCAAACCCCAGATCGGCGTACATCCGGATCTCTTTTCTTAGAGATCTGAAGTATTCACGCGCTATCTGCTTGTCCAGGGGAAAACGGTTGAACGAGCAATAGGGGCAGAGTTCTTCGCAATATGGGATGTGAACGTATAGCAGGTATTCCGTACCTTTTTCAGGACGTGGCGGTTCGGTGGCCCCGAATTGGTCGAATTGCAGGGTCTTGTTGTACTTGCGCTTCAGATACGCGGTTAAGAAGGCTTCTGTTACCATAGAATCCGAGCTCCAGAGTGCACTGCTTTTTCCCATCCACAGGCTCGCTGATATCAGGAAGGGCCTGGCACAACCCTGTATATTAACACAAAATCGATCCGATGGCCGATGGGTTCGCCAATTTCAATCGTATGTTGATCCGCAAGTCAATATGGGTTATTTCGAAAGGGCAAGAATGATGTGATCAAGAAGAACACAACCTTCAGCTGTATGAAGATGCGCGGGATCTGCATTAAATAGGTTGCAGCGGACGCCTTGAACCAACGGAGGAACAGATGAGCGTACAAGACCCCTGGAAGCCTTTTCTGGAAGTCATGGAGGCTCCTTGGGAAAAAGCCTTGCAATGGAAAACCGCTAATAACGGTAAAATAATAGGGCACCTGCTACCGGATGTTCCGGAAGAAATACTCCATGCTGCCGGGGCTTTACCAGTGGCAATTGAAGGCGCGGGGGTTCAGGTTTCGCGGGCGCAGGCGCACATCCCCGGTTACACGTGCACACACGCGATGGGGGCCCTGGAGCTGGGATTGAAAGGCGACCTGAAAGCGCTCGACGGTATGGTGATCCCGTATGTTTGCGACACTACGCGGAACCTCTTTCACATCTGGGACGCCTGCTTTCCGCAAATAAAAAATGAATTCCTGCGACTGCCCAAGCGAATGAATCACGCTGCAGCCAGAGAATACCTCCGGGCGGAATTTGGGAGGCTCTTCCAATGGGCCGGTCAACTAACCGGACTGCAGGCCGGATCGGAGGAGCTGGCCTCATCGGTCAAACTCTACGACAAGAGCAGGGCAAGACTGCGACATGCCTATTTGAAGCATCAAGAACAGCCGTCTCTGTGGACTGCCGAACGAGTCGGCCTATTGATAGCATCTGCTTTGAGGGCTCCGCGGGAGGACCATCTTGCATGGATGGATTCGCTTCCCTGGGATGAAAAGACGTCCGACGGTCCGGGTGCTCGAATCCCGGTGTACGTCAGAGGCAAAGTCTGGGACCCGCCCGGCATATTGAACCTCCTTGATAGCCTCGGAATGCTGGTGGTCAGGGATGAAATAGTGACAGGATTCAGGGGAATCGAATTTGACGCCGGTTCTGACGGCGATCCTTTGGACGCGCTTGTGGAGCGGCATTTTTCCACCCTTCCTTATCCAGGCTATCACCTGGATCCGAATCAAGCGGTGACGGGTTTCGTGGAGCGTGTTCGTGCGAGCGGCGCTCAAGGTGTGATTTTTTTGAACCCGAAATTCTGTGAGGCTGCGGGATTTGACACTCCGGATTTCAACAAGGCGCTTACAGACGCGAAAATACCGAGCCTCATACTGGAGACATCCGCACGCGGCGCTTCACCGGATCAGGTCAGGCTGCGGTTGGAGGCTTTCGGGGAGATGATCTCTGGAGATCTCCCCTGATAGCGAGCGGATGCGAGTCAGAAGACTTTGGGGAACCTTCTCTGTCAGACCGGACTCCCCAAACTTAACTTATTCTACGGCCTAATCGTATGACACTAATTCGCAATCAAAGAAGGAAAATCGGAGAAACCCTTCTTGTAAGAAGTGCTTCCCAGAACCCCACAAGAACTTCTAGCATTATGCCTGAAGCATCTTTTTGCCTTTGGAAAAAGATGCTTCAGGCATGTGTCAAAAGTTTTTTGGAGGGGTTTGGGGAACCTTTTTTACAAAAAAGGTTCCCCAGATCTTACTGCTTTGAA
>JACRDE010000082.1 GCA_016212935.1 Desulfomonile tiedjei
GGGGTGCTCGTTCCGAAACCATTCGGATGGCCACCCGGCGCTAAAGCACCTGGCCACTATCCAGGACGCCATTCTTTGAAGCCCGGATGGCCTCCAATAGTAGCCCGGTAATTCAGAAACTGTCTCAAGATTCAAAGTCTACCGGAAATCGTGCTACGCTGTTCAGGATTCCTCGTTCCCAGGCGCTGCCTGGGAACGCGTGACCTGGAGGCTCTGCCTCCATTATCATGGCGAAATAACGCTATTTCCGGGCAGAGCCCGGAAAATGAACATCGTGCCGCAATCTTCCTCCATGCCTCGATTCAGAGACAGGCTCATTCAACTTGCCCTCTTCGGCTTTCGTGGCGCCCCCAGCAATGCCCATGAGCCATTTACGGATCTTTTTTCGTTCAGCGTCTCCACGCCTCTTGACCGCGTGCACTTTCGGAAATATTATAAAAAAGGTGAACATTGTTGACCCACACTAAAAGATAACTTCATTTATTAGCTGTGCTTATACTTGACTGCTACCAGCCTCGGCCTGACAGCTCAGGTATGCTGTATTACTAGCCTTTCCAACTGTTGGACAGGCGTTGCGAGAGATTTGGCTTCCAAGAAGTCATGAAAATAATTCTCGTTCGGGCGAAAAAGAACTTGAAAGAAAGCGTCTGTTAACCGATAATTAACAGTTGCGGCATTCTTATGGAAAGGCTTCACCCTTCAAAAAATGGATAAAAACCCCATAAAAATAGTGGTGTATCACTGCACAAACCTGCGGCTCTTTCACAACGGGAATCAAAGGAGTTTCGTCAGAGAAAGACCCGGAATAAGTCTTGTGGCCATTCCTTGCTCCGGCAAGATCGAAGCTCACCACCTGCTCAAGACGATGGCAGGGGGCGCGCAGGGTGTGATAGTGCTCGCTTGCGCCGAAAAAGCGTGCCAGTATCTGGAAGGTTCGAAGCGTTCTCGAAAACGAGTGGATTATGCCAGGTCCTGGTTGCAAAAGTTGGGGATAGAGCCAGAAAGGTTCAAGTTCGTCCACTTGCCGCCTATGGATGTCGCGGCGCTGGACTCACTTCTGAAGGAATTCGTGTCTGAACTAGAGTCCTTCGGAACCGTTCCTCCCATCGCAAAGACCCAGACAGAGTTGACTACGACTCCAAGATAAATTGGCTCCTGCCTGCTCACTCCCGTAAAGAGAACACCGGCCGGTCCAGCCAACAAGGAGGAAATCCGTGATTGTTGCGGAGCTGAAAGAAATACGTGAGATCAGGAATTTGATCGACCGCTATGCCAAAATACTGGTTGTCGGTTGCGATTCCTGCGTGGCCGAATGCGCGGCCGGCGGCCACCGCGAGACTATGCTGCTTGCCGCTGCATTGAAGCTGTCATACAAAAACGACAACCTGAATCCGGTGATCACCGAGGCGTGCCTGGATCGGCAGTGCGTCGACGATTTCATCGAAGGAATCGCGCATCAAGTGCCTGAACACGACGCGATACTTTCGCTGGGATGTGGAGCAGGTGTGCAGGCTCTAGCCAGAGTTTACGCAGACAAGCCGATACTGCCAGCCCTGAACACGCTCTTCATCGGTGAAACCGAAATGAGAGGAATCTGGCAGGAGAACTGTCTCGGATGCGGTCAATGCAAGCTGGGCCATTTCGGCGCTGTTTGCCCAGTGACTCGTTGTTCCAAGAAGCTCATGAACGGACCGTGCGGCGGCTCAAAAGGCGGTAAGTGCGAGGTCAATCCGGAGATCCGCTGCGGCTGGGATATGATTGTTCGGCGACTGGACGCCCTTGGCGAACTTGACAGGCTCAGTGAATACGTTCCGCCTGTTGATTGGTCTACCTCGCATTCTGGAGGTCCGCGCCTCATTGTCAGGGAGGATCAAAAACCGTGAAGACCGAAAGCCGTCTAGAAAAAGTTCTTGCCTCAGGGCAATTTGCAGTTACAGCCGAATGCGGGCCACCCAAAGGTTCTGATGCCAATGTGCTCCATGAAAAAGGCAAACACCTCCTGAATCGGGTTGACGCAGTTAATGTCACGGACAATCAGACGGCCATAGTCAGGATGTCTTCTGTGGCCGCTTCCACAATATTGAAGGGTCTAGGACACGAGCCCATCCTGCAGATGGTTACCAGGGACAGAAACAGGATTGCGCTACAGAGTGATTTGTTCGGGGCTTACGCTCTGGGCATTCGCAATGTGTTGTGCTTGACGGGTGATCACCATTCATTCGGTAATCAGAAGCAGGCCGTTGGGGTTTTCGATCTGGATTCCATCCAATTGTTGAGAACCGTCAGGGATATGCGTGATGATGGCAAGATAATCGGTGGCGAAGACATTCAAGTGCCTCCGAAAATGTTCATCGGAGCAGCAGAAAATCCTTTTGCCGATCCAGTGAGCTGGCGGGTGGTTCGTCTTGCCAAGAAAGTCGCTGCTGGCGCAGACTTCATACAGACCCAGTGCATCTTCAACGTGGACCGGTTCGCCGAGTTCATGAAACAGGCGCACGATATGGGACTCACCGAAAAAGTTTACGTCCTTGCGGGGATAACTCCTCTCAAAGGCGTTGCTATGGCCAAGTACATGGCGAACAAGGTCGCGGGGATGGAAATCCCGGATGAGCTGATCAATCGAATGGCCGGAGTCCCTAAAGAAAAGCAGGCGGACGAAGGAATCAAAATCGCCGTGGAAACCATTCAGATGGTTCGAGAAATACCTGGCGTGGCCGGTATTCATCTCATGGCCATCGAGTGGGAGCACAAAGTACCCGAAATTCTGGAAGCCGCTGGATTGGATAAGAGGCCTGCGATCTAGCGCCGGAGTTTCGGAATGCAGCCGGCGGTGTGCACCGGCCTGGATTGTAGATCCTCGAGAGAGAATGGAAAATGCCGAAAAAGTATCATATACACGTCCAACCCACGCAGAATCGTTACCCTGTAATAGGCAGGTCTGGAATCGTGGACTGGGGAGAAGGCTGCCTGAAATGCGCGACCTGCGTGAAACAGCGCTGCGTCTACGGTGTGTACAAGTCCCGTTCCTTCTCAGCGGACATACTTTCGGACACAATAGACGAATTGTGCAAGAGCTGCTTCCGCTGCGTTCAGGACTGTCCCAAGAGGCTGATCCACAAAACGATCAATCCTGAGTGGGAAGCCCTGGGCGACGATGTTTACACCCCGCAGATCATTACAGCGACCTGGGAACAGGCACATACAGGAAAAATACCCGTATCCGGAGCGGGTTACGGCGGATCTTTTTCCGGACCGGGATTCGACTCGATGTGGACGGACATGAGCGAAATCGTTCGCCCCACGAGAGACGGAATTCACGGGCGGGAATACATTTCCACTGTAATTGATATAGGCCAAAGATCCGGATTCCTAAAGTTCGGACCGGACGGGAATCTGCTCAAAGAGTCTCTCCCGTTCATCAGAATTCCAATCCCCATAGTGTTCGACATCCTCCCCTTCGGGGATTTGTCCTCTGATGTCTGGAAAGCCGTTGTCGGGGCAGCAGCTACATTGCAGACCCTGATAATAGTTCCCCAAGCGGAAGCTACGGCGTTGAACG
Organism: Desulfomonile tiedjei; assembly: GCA_016212935.1. Classification (GTDB taxonomy): domain Bacteria; phylum Desulfobacterota; class Desulfomonilia; order Desulfomonilales; family Desulfomonilaceae; genus Desulfomonile; species Desulfomonile tiedjei_A. The sequence goes on from JACRDE010000082.1 coordinate 3,560, forward strand.
ACTTCAGGGAGAACCTGGTTCCGCTACTTGCCGAAGATGTCATTGATCCAACATGGATCAAAGGCTTCCGGATGGTGGAGATTCGGGACGGCCATGATGCAGTCGAAAGGAAGACAGCTCTCAAGGCCATAGATCCCGGGCTGCTTGTTTCGATCCGCATTCCCGCTATCGCATCCGAGGAAAACGTGAACCGGGCCGTCGAGCACGCCCGTGCAGGATTCGACCTCATTCACTTCGTCGCGAACGAGCGAGGATATGAACCCGGTCAACAGGACGGCCTTCACTTGAAGGACGTGACAAAATCCCTCCATACAGCTTTGCTGCGAGAAGGAATCAGAGACGAAGTCACGCTCATGGCTTCCGGCGGAATAGCCATGGCCGAGCACGTAATCAAAGCTATGCTGTGTGGTGCGAACCTAGTTGGAGTAGACGTGCCTCTGCTGATAGCGCTTGAATGCCGTGTATGCCGGAATTGCCGGGAAGGCGGCGAGTGCCCGGTAAGCATTTCCCGAATCAATCCTAATTGGGGAAAGCAGCGGATGATAAATCTCATCGGCGCATGGCACAATCAACTCCTCGAGATGATGGGAGCCATGGGAATCCGCGAGGCCAGACGGCTCCGTGGAGAACAAGGCCGTGTGATGTTTATGGAAAATCTTGAGAAAGAAACTTTTGGCCGACTCTTTGCCGGCAATTCGAAATAAGGAACGGTCCTCAATGCATTACAGAAACGTCTGGAGCGAAGTTCCTCCGGCCGTGCCGATCCCGACTCCATCGAGATTCGGCCGCGCTATCGGTAAGTATACGGTGATGATTACCGAAGCGTGCAATGACTGCCTCAAATGTGTGGCGGTTTGTCCTGAAAAGGTTTTCGATGTTCAGGGCGGCAAGCTTCTTCCCCCCAACGATCATCTCTGTTTGGGGATTGAATGCTCCAATAAATCAAGTCGTTGTGTTCGCAATTGTCCTGTATCTGCCATAAGGGTCGGCTTGAATCCCAGCGCCCGCGCCCTTGGGGACCTGAGATGGACCCCGGACCTGCTCATGAGCACCTGGTACATGGCGGAGACCGGTCGTTTGCCAAAGAACGACATAGAATACCGCGTGGGCGATTCCGGTGGCGGATTTGACAAGCTTCGACTGGTGTTCCCCAAACGGTTGCCCAAACCCGATCTGGACAAATCGAATATCGACACCTCCATTGACCTGAACAGGCGCGAAGACGGCCGCCTGAAAATAACGATTCCTATCCCGGTGTACGGTGGCGGCATGTCTTTCGGCTCCATAAGCCAAATCACCATGCTGAGCCGAATTCGCGGCTTTGCAGCGTGGGGGTCCTATACCTGCACTGGTGAAGGCGGTTACCCGGAAGCCTTGTACCCGTTTGACGATCACATTATCACACAGGTAGCCACCGGTCTGTTCGGGGTTCGGGAAGAAACCATACAGCGGGTAAAGATAGTTGAATTCAAGTACGCTCAGGGTGCCAAGCCTGGGCTCGGCGGCCACCTGCTCGGAGACAAGGTCACCGAAGCTGTGGCGAGAATCCGTGAGACCGTGCCCGGTTCGTCGCTGTTTAGTCCTTTCCCGTTCCATTCGGTGTACTCGGTGGAAGATCACAAGAAGCACCTCGACTGGATAAAGGCCATCAACAGTCGCGGCCTCGTTTCAGTGAAGGTTTCAACCCCTTCAGACGTAGACATGGTTGCTGTGGGCTCATATTACGCTGGTGCCCACATTGTGCACCTAGACGGCTCTTACGGCGGCACTGGAGCGGCCCCGGACGTGGCAAAGAAGAATATCGCAATGCCGATCGAGTACGCCATTCCCAAGGTGCACGGTTTCCTTAAGGACGAGGGAGTCAGGGACCATATCACCCTGATAGTCTCGGGTGGGTTACGGACTGCATTCGATATCGCCAAGGCCATTGCGTTGGGAGCTGACGGCGTTGTAACCGGAACATCCGATCTCGTTGCCCTTGAGTGCATACGTTGCCACAACTGCGAAAGCGGAAGAGGCTGCGCCAGAGGGATCGCCACCACGGACTTGGAATTGGTTGGACTGATGGAACTCGCATGGGGAACCCAGCGCATCATTAACATGCTGCACTGTTGGCGGGAACAGCTGCAGGAAATACTGTACAGATTCGGAATGTCGAGCATAAGAGAACTGGTGGGAAGAACCGATTTGCTGACCCACCTTGACTATAACGCGGACGCCCCGGATGATGATATCCGGAATCCGGTGAGGTGAGGTCGGAGATGAAACACAACGGTTCCTTCGCTGAAAAAATTCTTGCGGGCCGAATCAGGGAATTCGGGCGGGCCGATTTCTCCAAGAACCTCAAGGCAGCCGACGAAGGCGGTTGCGGAGTAACCGGGTTCGCGTGCAATATCCCCGTAGCGGGAAAGCATATCTTCGAGCCCTCCATCCGCATGCACAACCGCGGGAACGGCAAAGGTGGCGGAATCGCCGCTGTGGGCTTCAACCCTGACATGCTTGGGGTCAGCCGCGAAGTGCTTGACTCTCACTACATGCTGAACGTTGCGCTACTGGAGCCAAGTTGCCTGAAGGCACTGAAAGAGGAGTGCGTCACTCCTTTTTTCAATGTGGCCAAAGAAGAAACCATAGATCGCATGCCGGACTGGAGAGAACTCGAAGGCCTGGAAGTAAAGCCCCCGGATGTCTGGAGGGCCTTTGTCAGAGTCAAGCCGGAAGTACTCAAACGATTTATTGAAGAGAACGGCTTCCAGGGCATGACGGATCGCTGGGCGGAAGACGAGTTCGTGAGTCGCAATTCAGTGCGCCTCAACAAGATGTTCTACGCATCGCTGGGTGACAAACAGGCATTTGTCATGTCCCACGGCAGAAACGTGATGATACTCAAAATAGTGGGCTACGCGGAAAACGTCGTCCGCTACTACAAGCTTGAGGATTTTCAGGCGCATGTCTGGATTGCCCATCAGCGCTATCCTACTCGAGGCCGTGTATGGCATCCGGGCGGAGCTCATCCGTTCACGGGTCTCAACGAGGCGCTGGTCCACAACGGCGACTTCGCGAACTATCACGCCACCTGCGATTATCTGAAGCAAAGAGGACTCGAACCTCAGTTCATGACTGATACTGAGGTCAGCATCATGCTCTTCGACCTGTGGAACCGGGTTTACGGGTATCCGCTGGAAGTCATCCTTGAAGCTCTGGCCCCCACTGGCGAGCTTGATTTCGATCTCCTGCCGCCCGAAAAACAGGCGCTTTACGACGTTGTCCAGCAGACTCACATCCATGCGTCGCCGGACGGCCCGTGGTTCTTCATCATAGCCAGGAACATCCCGGAATCGAATACTTTCCAGTTGCTCGGAATAACCGACACCTCAATGCTCAGGCCGCAGGTGTTCTCTCTTTACGACGGGGAGGTGCAGGTCGGGCTGGTCTGCTCTGAAAAACAGGCCATTGACGCGACTCTGAGGTCGTTGGCAGAAGAAGACCCTCGCTTCAGTCCAGTAGCCGATAAGTACTGGAACGCACGAGGCGGCTCTCGTTCCGATGGCGGGGCCTTCATGTTCAATGTTACCCCTGACGGGAACGGCGGCAAGTCACTCGCTTGCTACGACAAGTTCGGCCGCCCGGTCGAAGTGGAGCGCAGGAAACCTCTGGACATCACTCTGGCAGTCACCAAGCCCGAGAATTACGAGAAAGACATTCAAACTCTTTTCGCAGATGCGCTCAAGGATAAGGACGCAGTGAAGCTGTTCGACTCCTTTTGTGCCAACGCGGCAGGCTGGGATTACAACACGCTGAGATACGTTGTAGCTAATCTTGGACGAACGGCCCGCAGGCAGAAGCCTCTCCTCAACACCATCGTTGAGGCGTTCACCCTGATTCTGGACCGGCGTTTCTCGCTGGGAGAGAAGAAGCGGTCAGCTCTCGTGAGAATCGTAAACGAGGAGCTCAACGAGATTTTCAGGGCCTTGCCGAAAATCACTGATACCTTGAACATAGGCTACTATAGTCTTATTGACGCGGCTGCCCGGAAGGAGCTTCGGCCTCCTATAGCTGTGGAGAGAGCCCTGGCGATTGATGCCAAGGACTTCGAACCAGAAGGCGACGAATGCGATTCGGTTCTGATGGCGGATGCATATCGCCTCGGGTGGAGAAAATTCGTTGTATTCGACATGCGCGGGCAACGCTTCCACGGATGCGGCTTCGGGTCCATGACGTCCGGCGTTCGAATGGACCTTTACGGTTCGTCTGGCGACTACGAAGCCAGTGGAATCGACGGCATGGAGATACACATCCACGGCAACGCCCAGGACCAGATCGGTCAGATCATGAAGAGCGGACTCCTAGTGATTCACGGCGATGTGGGGCAGTGCTTCATGTATGGAGCCAAGGGCGGCACGACTTACATTCTAGGCAATACAGCGGGGCGGCCGCTTATCAATGCTGCGGGCCATCCGCGAGTAGTGATTAACGGCACTTCTCTGGACTTCCTGGCAGAGAGCTTCATGGCCGGCGATCCGCTGAATGGAGGCGGCTTTGTGATCGTGAACGGGCTTACCATGAATGAGGATGGAGGGATCATTTTCCGCCAGCGTCCTTACCCGGGCTCGAATCTCTTTTCGCTCGCGTCCGGTGGGGCTTTGTACATGCGTGACCCGAACAAAATGATAGTGGAAGAACAGCTCAACGGCGGCGCTTTGGCGGAACTGTCCGACGCGGACTGGAACCTGATCTATCCTTATCTTCTTGAAAACGAGAAGTATTTTGGAATAAAGATAGACGATCTGCTCACAGTGGACGGTGTCAAGAAAAGCCCGAAAGAGGTTTACCGCAAAGTGGAAGCCGTTCCTTTGGCTATCCTCAGAAAGATCCCCAGCACCGACGATTCAGTCTGGGCCGCCAACGCAGCTACTTCCTGACTGAATCGAGGTAGGACTGCCTCCTTTGGATCGGTTTGCACCCCGGACGAAATCCACCTGCCCGCCAACTCTGCTGAATCGTCTTGGGCCGGCGGTATCCGCTGAAATTGCCGAGTTGATCGACACCATGTTGTCGTTCTGAGAAATGACAAATGGATCTTTGCTGAAGTCCTCAGGGCAAGATTCCACAATGGCACTGTTATCTCAGCTCTGTATCCAACAGCAGCATTATCGAATGTCATGTCTTCGACAAGCAGTGCCATCTCGTATGGCGGGCGAGCAAGGATAGGTTACCAGTGCTTCTCCGTCACTTTCTCCCCTTGCTCCGCTGATCCTGACTCAGAAAAGCCCATCGGATCATGTAGGATTCTCTGCCGGATCGAGTTCAACAGGCTTTTTGACCTTGATTTCTGGCCCGCTTACAGTTATGTTAAATCCGAATCAATAACTCCAATTTGATAGGCGGGGATCTGTCATGTAGCAAGATCGTAGCCGAGAACCGGCTTTAGATAGTGTTTCGCGACCCAACGAAAGGAATCCACAGGTCTGTCGAACTCCCGTCCCTCTTCCTGTTGCACTTTCTTCGGACCTGGGGGGTAATCTGGTTCATGCGTGAGAATCTGCTCCTGATAACTGCGGTAGGCTTATTCGGCTTTCTTGCGACATTGCTGAGTATTCCATTTTTTCAAAGAACCGCAATAAGATACAAGATTCTCTCGTACCCCGGCGGCCGGAAAAACCATGACAACCCTACCCCGCTACTTGGCGGCATCTCAATTTACCTGCCGTTTGCCATAGTATTTTGTGTGGTCTATTCCATTGTTCTGGCTGGATCTCCTCTGGCGGGACGACTTGAGAATACCCAGATGCTTTCTCTCTTCCTGGGAACGACTTTTATACACGCGCTAGGGACTTATGACGACATTGCTTCGATAAGCTGGAAGACAAAGCTAGCCGGCCAGCTCTGCGCTATAGGGATTCTCCTGCTGGGCGGTCACACTGTTGCAACTGCTACTCTTCCTTTCATAGGACCGGTAGACTTTGGCTGGTTCGGACACTTGATCTTTCTCACATCCATATTGACAATAACCAACGGAATCAATTTGATAGACGGGATGGACGGATTGGCAGGGGGAATTTGCTTTTTCGCTGCTATAACCAGTGCCATAATAGGACTATTTAAAGGCGACCTCTTCACCGCATTGGCCGCATGCACCATTTCCGGTAGCCTCCTGGGGTTCCTACGGTACAATTTTCCGCCCGCCTCGATTTACATGGGCGATGGCGGCAGTCTGATGCTGGGATTTTTGCTGGGAACATTGGCCACGAGTTGTGCTGCAATTTCACCGGGGCAACGTTCCGGCACCATGGGAATGATCCTGATACCATTTCTCCCTTTTGGTATAGCCCTCCTTGATGTGATCCTTGCCGTAATTCGGCGGTGGGTCACTGGGCGACGCATATTCCTGGCTGACGCGGACCATCTTCATCACAGGCTTATGGAACGATTCGGAAAACCTCGCCAAGTAGCAGTCATCCTGTATTTTTTTAGCGCGTTGTTGTCCGCAATGACTCTTGTCCTTGTTCTGGGACCGCGTTCTGAGCTTGCGGTCAGATTCATCGTGGTGGCCGGGACGATCTGGCTGGTTGTTGTGGTCGCAGTTCTAAGGCTTTACCGGGTGGGAACCCTCTCGAAGACTCTCGAGAATAGGCCTCACCTCCAGTTTCTTTCAAGCTATCACGGCTTTATGAGTAAGCGAATAAGCCGGGCTCAGTCTCTTGATGAGCTGATTTCATTACTGGAATCGGGTGTGAGAGACCTTGAATGCGATTCTGTGGACGTGTTCTACGGGGACCGTGTCATTAAGAGTTGGATGAATCCACGCAAAGCCCATGAGGAAGCTCCACGGATTGAGGGAGAGAAGAATTTTGATGGGCTGCGGTTTCACGTCCGATGGGTATTTCCGATTCATGAGAGTGAAACCTATCAAAATTACCTTCTCTTGACCTGGTACAGGGTCGTGAATGAATTAGAAAGTAGGATACACACTTTTGCCGGCAAGTCTCGGCTCTATGAATGGATGACCGACAAGAAATATGCCCACCCGAACGAACCTGCCATGGCTACTGCATTGAGTGCCGCAGCCACTACCGCCGAGAAACCTTTCGATTTGGAGCCGTCCTCTGCCCCATTCTACGTTGTCACCGTGAATTACAACAGTGGAGACCACCTGAAGAGACTCGCTAGTTCATTGGTATCAATGAAATACCTGAAAGAACTCATAATCGTCAATCATTCCGGACCGGAGAGCATAGGGAGGCTGGATGCTCCATTCCCCATAAGAATTATTCATCAGAAGAACCTAGGCTACGGCGCAGGCATCAATAGAGGATTACTCGAGATCTCAGAACCGGCGGCCGTCACATTGGCGTGCAATCCGGATATCACCATCGTCAACCCGGAAGTCATGCGAGAGGCCATCGCCTACCTTATCCAGAACACGACCGTCGCGTGCTTGTTTCCCACTCTTGTGGATCTGAAATTTCTTCCTGTTCATTCCTGCAGGCAGTTCTATACATTGAAGACCCTATTGGCTGTGCGGATCCCCTGGCTCCGGAACAACCCCCCGAATTTTCTAAGAGAACACTTTTATATGAACAAAGAAGGAACCGAACCTTTTGAGGTTGATTGGGGATCTGGAGCGGCAATGCTGTTCAAGAATGTTTTTTTTCCAGAACCGCTTTCTTTCGACGAGAAATTCTTCCTGTATTTCGAGGATGTTGATCTCTGTACCAAGGCCTGGCAGCACGGGCTGCCAGTCGTATTCTTTCCAAAAATGGTCTGCTTGCACGACGCACATAGGCAGAGTCACCACAAGTTGAGTTTTTTCATCCGCCACGTCCTGAGCCTGGTCAGGTATGTCCGAAAGTACCAAGGCCTCCCCAAACGAGAACTCCTCTTGCGCAATAGTCAGACCAGTGGACATCTCTGCTGACTCACTAATAGCAGTTGCCAAAAATAATGTCCGTTTCCTCGTCATTCCTGCGACGGCAGGAATCCAGAGTCTGGATCCCGGATCAGGTCCGGGGTGACGGCACCATTCAC
>JACRDE010000091.1 GCA_016212935.1 Desulfomonile tiedjei
CAAAGCCTCCGATGTAGAGGCAATGGTGCAGCAGACTTTGGACACCTTCGGCACCATCGATATCCTGGTCAACAACGCCGGGAACTCGTCGATGATGGCGGTTGCGGACATGAGTGAGCAAGAATGGGACGAAGTCCTGGACACTCACCTGAAAGGAACCTTTCTGTGCTGCAAGTACGTTGTCCCCAAAATGATAGAACAGCACAGCGGCAAGGTCGTCAACATCTCTTCCGTGGGCGGCCATCGAGGATTTGGTTTGGGCGCACACTACTGTGCAGCCAAACACGGGATCATCGGTTTGACCAAATCCTTGGCCATGGAAGTTGCAGACCACAATGTCAACGTGAACGTAGTCTGTCCGGGGACAGTCTGGACGCCAATGATGCAGGGTGTTGCCGCATTTTTTGGCATGGAAGCGGATGAGGCCAAAGAACAGTTTCTCGCTGGTCACCTCTTCAAAGATCGCGAGATTATGCCCGAAGATATAGGTAAAGCGGTCGTGTGGCTCGCAACCGACGACTCCAGGTGTGTTACAGGTCAATCAGTACTCGTTGACGCGGGTTGGACTTGCCGTGCCCCATAGGGGATTTTCAGCTCTCCGAGAATCCCGGCGGCATCCGTTTCGCGGCTTGCGCTATTACGAACCTGGATCGCTAAGCCCTTTCAGGGACAGGGTTCTCCCGACAATTGCCCTTAAGCTTGTCTTCATATAAGACCGGCTTTACAACATCCACGACGAGAGGAGGTAGTCTCAAATGGACAAAGAAATCAACGAAAAAGACACGCAACTTAACGAAGTAGAGTGTAAGGAAGTGCCATCCATCCTGGAAGAAATCACCATGGAAGAAATGGCAGTAGATGGAATCTGCGGGATCTATTAGATCACGCCCAAATACCCGGTTCCCGGCTCCTTGGGTCGGGAACCGATCAGAAAGCAAGGCCATGCGCTCAAATTTCGTCTACCGGCTGGCCGGTGGCGTACAGGTCAGGCGAGAAGAATTCGGACTCCTGTTCTACGATTATCGAGGGCCGAGGCTCCATTTCCTCCCATCTAAAGACCTCGTGGATGTTCAGTTTTTTGACGGTCAGAAAACTCACAGCGAACTAATAGAATCCATTTGCGCAGAACATGACTGGCCGAAGGGATTGGTGTCGGACAAGGTGAATCAAATCCTGGAACTGCTTAAGACAAAGGGCCTTATCCATGAGCAATCAGTATGTTGAGAGAGGTTTGTCAGCCCCTGTAAACGTGACCTGGGAAGTAACGTATGCATGTAATCTGGCGTGCGTACACTGTCTTTCGGATTCAGGAGCGAGACGAAACGGCGAGCTAACCACCGAAGAGTGCAGAAAAGTCATCGATGCCATGGCTGCGAACAAGGTGTTCCAGTTCAGCATCGGAGGCGGCGAACCTTTCGTGCGTTCGGACTTCATGGATCTGATGGATTATGCCCATGAGAAGGGGATAGTCACCTGCATCAGCACCAACGGCACGATGATTGATGATGAGATCGCCCGTAGGCTCGCCCATAACTTAGTGTACATACAGGTAAGTCTCGATGGCGCCAGGCCTCAGTCCAACGATGCAATCCGGGGCAGAGGCAGCTTTCGCAAGGCCTTAAGGGGATTGGAATGCCTGAAAAAGAGAGACATAGAAGTCAGCATAAACACGGTGCTCACCAGGCTCAGTATTTTGGAACTGGATGCCTTGGCAGATCTGGCTGCTTCGCTGGGCGCGAAATTCCGAGTTTCGAGGTTCAGGCCGTCTGGCAGGGGCAAGCGCAGCTGGGGACATTTGAACGTCTCAAGGAAACAAATGCTGTCTTTTTCCGATTGGTTGAGCGATCACATGAGTGTTTCCACGGGTGATTCCTTTTTTTCCGTGACTCACGAAGATCGCAAATCCCTTGGACTGAATATGTGCGGAGCCTGCAAGCTCACGTGTTGTGTCTCGCCGCTTGGTGAAGTCTATCCTTGCGCATTCCTCCAGGAGAATGAGTTCCTGGCTGGGAAGCTGCCCGAGGAGGCCTTTGCTCCCGTGTGGATGAATTCTCCGGTGTTTCAGTCTTTCCGAGAGCTCGAAATACGGTCATGTGAGAGTTGCGACAGATTTGAACTATGCCACGGCGGATGTCCGGCAATTGCTTACCACACTCAGAAAAGACTGGGTCTTCCAGACCCGGGTTGTTTGGCAAACTGCGTTTCTCCTAAGATGCCTCTCTCAGGTGTAGCCTGAAATGAATCCGACCGTAAAAGGAAGCTTTCATCTTCGGCCCGGAACAAATCTGATTCCGCGCGGCAGAGCAGGAATTGTCTTGAGTTCAATGCCGTTAAGAGCCCTCAAGGTAAATACAGCTGCCTTTGAACTCTTGCAGCGGTGCAGCGATGGTTTGACTCTGGATAATCAATCGGTTGAATCTCCTGTCCCAGTGGAATCAGCTCTCAGCCTCTTCGATCGGTTGTGCCGTGCGGGGCTTCTGGAATGGAAGCCTCCGGAAGATGGCTTTGAGCCATTCGTCAGCATTGTTGTCGCTGTTTATAACAGGGCGGGCGAAATCGGATCTTGTCTTGAATCACTACTGAATCTGGACTACCCTCGATCAAAGTATGAAATCATAGTAGTGGATGATGCTTCAGACGACGATACTCCTTCCGTTGTCTCACAATTCGATGTCAAGCTGCTCAGACAGAATCGCAATGGAGGTCAATCCGCTGCCCGCAATGCAGGCGTGGCCCAGGCTAACGGCGAAATAGTCGCTTTCATCGACAGCGACTGCACAGCCGAACCCGAGTGGTTGCGCGAACTGGTGCCGTATTTTCAGGATTCCAGAAATGCTCTGGCAGGTGGCTATGTGGATTCTTACTATCGAGAGTCTGTCCTGGACAGATTCGAAGCGACGAAATCACCCCTGAACATGGGTCAGGATCTGGTTGTGGGCTCGGGTGAAGAATCGGATTTCTACGTTCCCACTTGTAACATGCTCGTGAGAAGAGAAGTGTATCTGACTGCCGGCGGATTGGATGAAGAATTGCGGGTCGGCGAAGATGTGGATTTCTGCTGGAAGCTTAAGGAAAACGGCCACAGGCTGATTTACGTTCCAAAGGGAAGGATAAGGCACAAGCATCGAAATCGATTCGTGGACACATTCAAGAGGCGTTTTGATTACGGCACCTCGGAACCTGTCCTTTACTCTCGCCATAGAGCCATATTCAAGCATTATCCATGGCAGCCCTCATGCATGACCGTTTTTTTTCTATGTGGTCTGGGCTTGCTTGGCTGGTTCACTTGGTTTGCCCCTGCTGCGGGCCTGATCTTTCTTTGGGATATGACCTCCAAGAAACGCTTCTATCAGGAGCAGGTCGGCATAGGCCTCACATTCTCAAGTATGCTGAAAGTGACTGCGAGTCGTTATTTTGAGCTTCTCTATCATCTCTGTTCTCATTTGGTGCGCTATTATTTTGTCTTGATGATTCCGTTTGCCTTCCTGTTTCCTACAATAATTCCAATAGTTGCGGCTCTTGTGCTGATTCCGTCGATTGCGGAGTTTTTCAGAAAAAAGCCTCTTCTTGGATTTCCGGTATTCTTGGTTCTGTATCTCGCGGAGCAGATGTCTTATCAGGCAGGCGTGTTTTGGGGTTGCATCAAACAGAGAGGTTTCAGGACTTACAGGCTCGTATTTGCGACTCCGGGTTCGGAACCACGAACCAGCTTTTTTCACAAAATTAAAGCGATTTTCGGGTATGCGGGCAATTCGGCCGCAGTCTCAAGGTGATGGAATTGAGAACAAGACCCAAAGAAATTGCCAAGAAAAGTCTCCGTCTTCAGGAGATTCTGAGAGAAATGAAAGGCGTGTTGGTGGCATTCTCAGGCGGTGTGGACAGCACGTTGCTTCTGAAGATTGCCAGGGACGTCCTCGGAGACAATGTCCTGGCTGTTACCGCCCATTCCTACACCACTGCGTACCATGAGCGAACAGATGCTGTAAGGCTGGCCAAATTCATCGGAGCGAGGCACCTGACTGTCGCATCCAGGGAATTCGACCTTCCGGGATTTGTCGAAAACTCTCCGGACAGATGCTATGTCTGCAAGAAGAGTCGTTTCGGAGACCTGATGAAACTTTCCGAGCAAATGGGATTCAGCTTCGTGGCAGATGGAGAAAACACTGACGATTCTGGAGATTATCGCCCCGGAATGCGGGCAACTCGGGAACTGGGAATCCGCAGCCCGCTCCGTGAGGCCGGGTTGTGCAAGTCAGAGATTCGATTTCTCTCGAAAAAGCTGGGGCTGCCAACATGGGACAAGCTCCCGTACGCCTGTCTGGCATCGCGTATTCCCTACGGGACTCCCATAACAGCAGAGAAACTTCACCAGGTCGACAAAGGGGAGGAGCGCATTCGTGGGCTGATTCCCGGCGTTCAACTTCGAGTCAGGCATTACGGTGACACAGCCCGCATCGAAATCGAGCCCAAGGCTCTGCCAAAGTTCCTACACATAGGGTTGAGAAACCATGTAGTGGATTTTTTGCATCAGCTGGGGTTTACCTTCGTCACAGTTGACCTGGAAGGCTACACCATGGGCAGTCTCAATCGGTCGATTAACACCGGGGAGTAACCAATGGATGGCGATCATTTGAGGAATTTGCTGGAACAGGTGCAAAGCGGAAACATGGATCTCGACTCCGCAATGCAGCGCTTGAAAAAGCTGCCCTTTGACGACCTGGGGTATGCAAAAATCGACTATCACCGTTGTATTCGACAAGGTGTGCCGGAAGTGATCTTCTGCCAGGGCAAAACCATCGCCCAGATTCAGGGCATTGTGAAGCACATGGCCAGACACCATAGCAACATTCTGGCGTCCAGGGCGAACAACGAAGTCTACGAAGGCATTCAGGAAGTCGCGGAAGATTGCCTGTACCACGAGATGGCGAGGATGGTCGTGATTAATCCCCGAGATAGCGAGAAGGTAGGAAACATAGCAGTGGTAAGCGCGGGCACGTCGGATATTCCAGTGGCCGAAGAGGCAGCGGTCACAGCGGAAACGCTTGGCCATAAAGTGAATCGCTTCTACGACGTGGGCGTTGCCGGGATTCACAGGCTGCTCAACTGCTGCGAAGAGCTGTTTCAAGCCCATGCTGTGATCGTTGTAGCTGGAATGGAAGGTGCCCTTGCCAGTGTGGTGGGGGGACTTGTCTCAAGTCCGGTAATCGGCGTGCCCACAAGTGTAGGCTATGGAGCAAGTTTCGGCGGTGTCGCTGCCCTTCTCAGCATGCTGAATAGCTGCGCTTCCGGCGTGTCGGTGGTAAATATAGACAATGGCTTCGGCGCGGGCTACCAGGCCGGCCTCATCAACATGAAAGCGGTGAAAAGATCGAGCGGTCAATCAGTGCACGGACCTGTTAAGAAGCAAAGTAAACCCCGCTTGGCAGAGGTGTGCGTCTGACCAATATGCTTTTTGAAACTGCAAGAAAGGCTTGGAAAGATGAAAATCGTGTACTTTGACTGTTTTGCCGGCGCGAGCGGAGACATGATACTGGGATCGCTCATGGATGCCGGTCTGAGCCTGGAACAACTGAAGAGCGAATTGGACAAGCTTCACCTCACGCATTATGACCTTCAGGTGATGAAGGTCACTAAAAGAGGAATAGGTGGAAGCCAGGCAGTGGTAAGTATCGACCAAGGCCACCATCATCACCATCATAGGCATCTCCAAGATATTAAAGAAATAATTGAGAAAAGCGATCTCGATGTCCCCGTCAAGAAGCACAGCATTGCGATATTCACCAGATTGGCCGAGGCCGAGGCCAGGGTTCACCGGAGCACTGTGGAGCACATCCATTTTCATGAAGTGGGAGCGATGGACGCGATCATAGATGTGGTCGGATCTGTAGCAGGACTTTCTGCATTGGGTGTGGAAAAAGTATACTGCTCGCCTCTCCACGTCGGGACCGGGACAGTCAAGTGCGCGCATGGGGTATTGCCAGTTCCCGCACCTGCAACAGCGGAGCTGATCAAGGGAAAACCTGTTTATTCCACAGGAGTGCAGGGAGAACTCCTTACCCCGACTGGAGCCGCCATACTAACCACTCTCGCCTCGGATTTCGGCCCCATGCCAAACATGAGCGTGGAAAAGGTCGGCTATGGGGCCGGTACATCCGATCCCGCCATTCCGAATCTACTCAGGATGATAATTGGACAATCGTCGGAACAGATGCGAGGCTACGATCTGGAACGGGTAGCGGTTGCTGAAACCAACATAGACGATATGAACCCCCAGATGTATGACTACCTCATTCAAAAGATGCTGGATATGGGTGCTTTGGACGTATTTCTCGTTCCGATGCATATGAAAAAGAACAGGCCTGGAACTCTCTTAACGGTAATCTGTGCCCTCGAAAGAATAACGGAATTCTCAGACTTCTTACTGAGAGAGACAACCACCATAGGCCTTAGATGGCGGATCGATAATCGGATCAAGGCTCACAGATCTATCAAAGAGATTCAGACGAAGTACGGTCCGGTAAAAATCAAAGTCGCTGAAGTCGATGGCATGGCTACGAACATAGCTCCCGAATACGAAGATTGTCGGCGGCTCGCTCTGGAAAAGAAGATTCCTCTAAAAGAAGTAATGGCACACGCCAGCCGGGCCGCCGGCGATATTCTGAACGGTAAAGCATGAAAATAGAATTGGGTCTTTATGCCTCTCTCTCAGATTACCTGCCGTCGGGTAACACGGGACATCGGTCCGTTGTGGAGATTGATGAAGGGATTTCGATACAGGAGCTACTTTCGATTTTGAAAATCCCTAGGGATAATCCCAAAATAATGTTTCTGAACGGTATCCATGCAACGGGAAACGAAGTGATAAAAGATGGAGATCGAGTGGCAGTCTTTCCCCCCATCGCGGGAGGATAAGCCCTTGTTTGTAGCGTGTGCCAGAAGTTCTGTCCCAATCGAACATTTCCCCTGCCCCATGGGCATCAATATAGGATTAGAAGCTAGTGCAATCATGCGGTCAGAAGAATGCCTCCTTCCTCATTCGCGCGAATTTTGATGCTAATCTCATGGGCACAGTCATTCCTGATTGAGACTTCCGTTATGTCTCCAGTGACATAAATGCTACATATTGTTGATGTTTTTCCTTGACTCTTACGGAAGGTCAAGTTACCATGAGAGTGTTCCTCAGAACTTCTCTCCATCAATGAAATTCCATCAATCCAAGTTTTCTTTGACTCGGCCGAGCGCGGCCTGTCCCTAAAAACATCTTCACGACTATCAGGAGAGGAGCATATCTTTATGGACAACATTTTACGGATAATTATGGGACCTGAAGGAGGTCCGAAAGCTACTGTAATCCCGGTTGGGGAATATGCCGGCATTGGAGGTAGGGCATTGACCTCGGCGATAGTCTCCAAGGAAGTGCCCCCACTATGTCATCCCCTGGGGGCAGACAACAAACTGGTGTTTGCTCCAGGTCTGTTGAGCGGAACTGCGGCCGCAATGTCCGGACGGCTTTCGGTAGGTTGCAAGAGCCCTCTTACCGGCGGAATCAAAGAAGCCAACTCCGGAGGACAAGCTTCGCAAACCCTGGCAAGATTGGGTTATGCGGCGATTGTCTTGGAAGGAGCACCCAAAGACGATAATATCTACAAGATTTTCATAAACAAAGATGGTGTGGAAATCAACTTGGACAACAGCCTCAAGATGTTGGGCAATTACGCCGTAGTAGAAAAGATGAAGGCCGAATACGGCGACAAGATAGCGTGCATTTCCATTGGACCCGCCGGTGAGATGAAGATGTGCGCGGCCTCCGTAGCCTGCACGGATATGGAGCTCAGGCCCACTCGCCACGCGGGACGTGGGGGTGTGGGCGCCGTTATGGGGGCAAAAGGGGTCAAGGTCATCGTACTTGATGACTCTGGCATGAAAATGCGTTCACCCAAGGATCCCGATAAGTTCAGGGAAGCGAACAAGAACTGGGTGGACGGTCTGAAAAAGCATCCGGTCACCGGAGAAGGGCTTCCGGCTTACGGCACAAACGTCTTGACGAACATTCTCAATGAAGCCGGCGCGTATCCAACGAAAAACTTCTCGCTGGGACAGTTTGCGGGTAGCTCCAAGATAAGTGGAGAGACAGAAGCAGCCACTGAGACAACCCGCGGAGGCTCTGCCACTCACGGATGTCACAGGGGATGTGTGATCCAGTGCTCTGGGATTTATATGGATAAGAACGGGCAGTACCTCACCAAGCAACCGGAGTACGAAACGGTGTGGGCCCATGGCGGCAATTGCGGCATTGACGATCTTGATGCCATTGCCATGCTCGACCGGCTGGATGACGATTACGGTCTGGATACCATAGAAATGGGGGCTACCATAGGAGTGGCGATGGAAGCCGGAGTGGCTAAGTTTGGGGATGCCCAGGCGGCCATCAGTCTGGTTCATGAAGTCGGTAAGGGCACGCCGTTGGGGCGTATTCTCGGCAATGGAGCTGCCGTAACAGGCAAGGCATTCGGAGTGGAGAGAGTCCCTGTGGTTAAGAATCAGGCTCTTCCGGCCTACGATCCGCGAGGTGTGCAAGGAATAGGAGTTACATACGCGACGAGCACCATGGGAGCCGACCATACAGCAGGTTATGCTGTGACTGCCAACATACTCAAGGTCGGAGGATACGTGAATCCACTCACTCCTGAAGGCCAGGTGGAACTTTCCAGGAATCTGCAAATTGCCACTGCGGCCGTCGACGCTACGGGTATGTGTTTGTTCATTGCGTTTGCCGTTTTGGATCAACCTGAAACCTTCCAGGCGTTGCTCGACATGCTCAACGCCTTCTACGGATTGAATTTGACCGGCGACGACGTTACTGCGCTAGGAAAATCCATTCTCAAGAATGAAAGAAATTTCAATACCAAGGCCGGATTTACTCCGGCGCACGACCGATTGCCGGAATTCTTCAAGAAGGAACTGCTGCCGCCTCACAACGTAACCTTCAAGGTAAGAGACGAGGACCTGGATACGGTGTTCAACTGGTAGGCAGAGCCGATACAATGTGAATCAACGAGGGCGCCTCCCAGGCGTCTCTCGTTGATTCACAATCGAAAACCTCATGTTTCTGATAAGGCTATCGTCCACATCTGAAGGTTTGGCATGAGACAGATCAAGATCGCAGAAGCAGCCAACGCTGCCAACCTCCGCCTTACGTGGGCCGAGGACCGGTTTGAAGATTTCGCAGAACTTCTGCAGCGTGGTTTTATGTTGAAAGCCCGCGCAAGATCAAGTATTCGAGATGTATTATGCGGTCAATTCGGTATAAGCCATGAATATCTCGATCAGCGCATAAACACCATCTTTTTGGATGGCAAGCCCGTTGATGATGTTGATTCGGCTACGATTGGGGGAGGCTCTAAGCTCGCTCTTTCCGCCGCCATGCCTGGATTTGTCGGCGCAGCTCTCCGCAAAGGCGGCTTCTATGCGCCCATGCGTCAGGTGATTACTCACGTTGAGGGGACAGAATCCGTCCCCGGCGGCGATGAGCTTTTTGTGCTTAAGCTGTTCAATCTCGTTGTCAAGGAATTGGGGCCATTGTTTCTCGATTCGGGCATATGGCTTGACAGGCGAGATCTTGAGTCGTTTTTCAACAGCAGGCCCGCAGAGTTCTGGTCCGGCTGCCTTCAATGCCTGATGGAAGTCGACGAACTCGAGGTGGACAGTCTTCATAAAGGGAAATGGCTGATAGAGAGCCCACTTGTTTATCTCAGGATTCACGTTGTGACTGGTGACAAACAATAGTCGTAGGAAAACACCAATGTTCAAAGCAGCCACAGTCTCTTCCAAGGAGCCGTTCTCCAGTCTTTCCGGAGAACAACTCGGAAATGCTTTGCTGGGAGAACTCGGTCGGGCTCCTTCAGCTTGCTGGCTTTTCAGCACTCCCTCTCAAGAATTGAAGGAATTGGTTTCCGGGGTTTCCCGTGCCATGGGCGATGTCGATCTCGTGGGATGTACTACCGACGGCGAAGTGTCCATGGCAGGTTTAAGCACAGGGTCAGCGGTGCTTTGCGGGGTCACCACAGATAGGATCGAGTTCCACGTCGCTTGCGTGGAGAACTTGCACGAAAACACGGAGGAGGCTGGCAGAAGACTTGCGAAACAGTTCCCTTCGACAGTGCGCTATGTGCAGATTTTTTCAGATGGTTTGACAGGAAACGGTTGCGCAATCCTGCGAGGGATGACTTCTGTACTCGGGTCCCACGTGCCCATTGCAGGCGGGACCGCCGGAGATGCTGGAGCATTTCAGAAGACATGGCAGTTTTTTGCGAGCGAAGCGCTCTCGGACGCGGTTGTGGGAATAGGTTTTTCCGGTGATTTCACTGTTGGCACTGGGGTACGCAGCGGCTGGTCGCCGATCGGCATAGCGAAAAGAGTCACGAGGGCCTGCGGGAACGTTGTTCACGAGTTGAACGGACAGCCGGCTCTTGAGGTGTACGAGCGTTTCCTGGGAAAACATGCGGATAAGTTGCCATCGGTGGGTGTTGAATACCCCCTCGGGTTGGTTTGCGATGGGGGCGATCACGGAAAGGAAGATTTCCACCTGTTGCGTGCTACCATGTCAGTCAACCGCAACGATGGTTCAATAGTTTTTGCCGGGGAGATTCCGGAAGGTTCCATGGTACGCCTCACATGCGGCGATCATGCCTCCATCCTGGGGGCCGCAGAACAAGCGGCTATCTCGGCGCTTGGGGAACTGGGAAACCGCACTCCTGCAATGGCGTTCTTCTATTCTTGCATGGCCCGCAAAATCGTTCTCGGACGGCGCACGAGGGAGGAGGTAGACAGGATACGCCTGGCAGTCGGCACAGACCTGCCCATCGTCGGATTCTACACGTACGGAGAGTACTGTAGGATCAAAGCCAATGGGCCCAGCCTGCTCCATAATGAAACCGCTTCCGTATCAGTTATCGGGTTGTGAATTATGCATGAAATCAAGGGACTTAAAGAGCGCATACTTGAACTGGAAAATCTTCTTGAAAGCGCTGATCGGAAGGCGGACATTCTTACGAACCTCTTGAAAGAAGCCAATGCGGAATTCGAACGCACTCTGGAATTAGTCTCCAGAACAGAAAGCAATTTTCGCGCCGTTTTTGAGAATGCACCGGAAGCCATCTATATAATTGACACGGATACTCGACAAATCATCGACTGCAATCCATTTATGGAGGCATGGTTGGGGTACAACCGAGAAGAACTCCTGTCCATGAAAATGGATGACCTTATAGTTGCAGAGCCCTCGGACGTGCAGAACAATATCAAGATGGCGCTGGATAGAGGTTTGGTGCGTGTTCAAGAACGTCGCTACATCAAGAGGGATGACACAGTAGTGGATGCTGAGGTCACCGGCACCGTAGTGGAATACGGGGGAAAACGCTGCCTGGCAATACTAGTGCGGGATGTCACCGAGAGAAAACAACTCGAAGAACTGTCAAGATACAAGGAACTTTTCGATAACGTGAGCGATCCGGTTTTTATAAACGACTTCCAAGGACGATTCCTTGAAGTAAATGAGGGAGCTTGCCAGCTTTTCAACTACTCCAGAGAGCAGCTCTTGACGATGCGCGTGAAAGAACTCGTCAGACCGAACCAATTAAGGATTCTTTCGGAAAGCGGAAAGCGAATAAAAACAGGAGAGACTGTCGCGTTCGAACTGGAACTGCTCACCAAGAAGGGTGAGCCTATTCCATTCGAATTCCATGCGAGGCCTATCATTTTCAAGAGAAAACGGGCGGCACTGAGCGTAGCAAGAGATCTGAGCTTTCGAAAGCAATTTGAAGAGGCTCTCATACGCACTGAGCGACTCACAGCCGTAGGTGAAATGGCAAGCGGCATTGCTCACAATTTCAACAACCTTCTCCAGATGGTGATGGGAGCAGGTCAAGCTGCCATGGCGAAGCTGAAGTCAGGCAAGACGGGCCAGTGCAGCGATGCGATTGGAGCGATTCTAAACTCCTGCGAAAGGGGAGCGGATATTGTCCGTAGAATCAAAGAATTTACTGACATAGGATCCGAGGAGGTTGCACAAGCCCGGAATTTCGATCTGTCAGAGCTTGTCCAGGAGGCTGTAGAGCTTACCAAACCTCTTTGGAAAGATCTCCCGACCTTTCAGAAGTACAAAATCAATTTGATTGATACCCGGCGGTTTTTCGTGAAGGGAAAGCCTTCGGAAATATACGAAGTGTTGGTTAACCTCATCAAAAATGCTTTGGAAGCCATGCCGAAAGGTGGACGCCTGACGATTTGTACACGCGCTGAGAAAGGAAAAGTCTATTTGATGGTTTCGGATACTGGTCAAGGGATTCCCGAAGGCAATCAGCAGCGTATTTTTGAACCCTTCTTCACCACAAAAGGGTTGAAAAGCAGCGGCCTTGGGCTATCGTCCAGCTATGGCATTGTTAAGAAACATGGGGGGGAAATTAGCGTTGAGAGTACCGCAGGAAAGGGCACAACATTCACAGTCATCCTTCCAAAGGCAAAAGCGCTCGCAAAAAAGATAGGCACGAGCAGGAAAAGAGAAGTCTCCAAAGGGCCTAGAATCAAATTTCTCGTGATCGACGATGAGCCCAATATCCTGAAGGCAGTTACAATGTACTTTGAAGACTCGGAAATTGAAATAGTCACAGCTCGATCCGGCCGGGAAGGAGTCAAGGTGTTTCAAGAAGGGGGTATAGACGTAGTGCTGTGCGATCTCGGCATGGATGATATAAATGGATGGGACGTTGGGGAGCATATAAAGGGTTATTGTGAGTCAAAAGGCATTCCCAAACCGCCCTTTCTTATCTACACGGGTTGGGACACCAAACCCGAGCCCGAGGAATTGTCTCAAAAGGGCGTAGATCGAGTAGTGACCAAGCCTGTACCATACGATCAATTGCTTCACATCATCCAGGAAGTGACCTCGAAAAAGAAACCTCCCAGAACCAAGGCTGTCCGGAGTTGACTGCCGATTCCATCTCTGTAGTTGTTTTGATGCAGCCTCTCTTCGACGACTAAATTGAGCAGGGAAAAGGAAAACTGATATCGCTTGTCTGTAAGCGGATCAGTCTTATACCACTTCGCTTTCAAATATGTGAAATCGGGGGGGAACTCTTTACAACCCAAATGGAGCGATTTTTTGGAGAAATTTGCGGGGAGGGACTTTTTGCAAAAAGTTCCTCCCCGCTCCCCTCCTCAAAAACTCCCAATTTACGGGCTGTTAGTTTCGTCACTTGCTGGACACTTCTTTCAAAAGGGGTGATCACCGCA
>JACRDE010000007.1 GCA_016212935.1 Desulfomonile tiedjei
ACGCTGCGGCGCAGAGTCATCGATACTGCTGCCAAAATTGTGCGAACGGGAGGTAAGACGGTCCTGAAGGTAACCCAAGCCGTATGGGACGACTTGAACCTCAAAAAAATGTGGCTGAAAGCCGGATCTATGCCGGAATCGTCCTCGGCTTAGCATCCGACACATAAAACTATATGGAGAGCGGGGGCAGGACTGTTTCCGAGGGAGTGGTGTGCTCAAAAGACCAGCTTGCGGCCTCATTGAGGCACACAAATGGGGGCGGTGATTCCGTAGCAATGCAATACCATCACCCGCCAGGGAAAATGTACCAAAAGTGACCATTTATGCGCGACCAGAAGGAGAGAATTGCACTCCCCTTCCGTCGGTCAAACAAAAAACGCTCAACTTAGGTTTCAAAGAGGAGTAGTTCACAGCCTACCCGAAATTGGACCATTTGAATCCGCGAATCAGTTTAAGGTCACCGCAATTGCTCCTTGACCACGCTCGCCAGTCTGAGTTATGTTTCGGCATTGTAGAAATTACTGTCAGTGTGCCGATAATCAAACCGGTTTGTCTCATTAAGGGGAATAGTATCATGGAGGAACCGGCTACCGTGGCATGCAATCTGGCGCAAGTTGAACGGCGACTAAGTTGCCCAATGCTTGTCCAGAAGCAAATAGAGTTTTGTCCCCGAGTTCGCCGCAGCCAGACCAAACAAACCTGCCGAGCGGCAGAACGATTTGTCGATTTCCACGACGCTGGCCCTCTATCTGAGATGGGTGGGGCGTCATCAGAACTTTTCAGCCTCACAATGCGTTCGCGAAGATCTGCGTCTCAAAACAAATTTACGCTTTCTAGCCTATGCCCTGCCTATATCGTACATAGAAATCATATAATTCCTGGGGGGATCTAACATGGCTGGAGAATTTCAGGTCAATGGGCGAAATGCGGCTGCACTGTTTACACTAAGAATTCATCGTGGCGACGGTATGGCTCTTCTTGCGATGAACTGGAAGAAAGGTAAGCCGCCGGAGGACTTTGTAGGCTTTGCTATCGAGTACAAGGAGCCAAACGGAGATAGATTTTTCGCCCTGAAGAACCGTCTGAACTTCCGAACTGTCGCTGGGAAAGTCAATCCGACCCCAATGTCGACGAGACTCTCACCGATCCAAAAATTCCGTTGGGTGCACTTCCCTCACAATGCCGAGCTTACCGGCGAATTCCTTTACAGGGTTTCGCCTGTATTCATGAATGCCGCTGACGAACTGAGTTATGGGGATGCACAAGAGGTTGCTATCGAGTTGAGACGTGAGACCTATCCCGGCTTACTGAATGTCACCTTCACTCGAGGGTTCGTATCATCGCAGGCATTCGTGGATAGATACGCTTCTGCGGGTACCATCTCTACCATACTCCCAAACGAGGCGGCGGACGGGTTGGTATTCGTTCCGACGCATCCGAAGGCCGAAGATGCTAAGAATTGGATGGGGTTCGAAGCCCGCAGCGCGATCCTAGAAGTGCTTGACAAAGCCATAAACGACAACAAGGCTCAGTTACGGGTAGTGGCTTATGATCTCAACGAACCTGAGATAGTGTCGCGTCTGGAAAAGCTTAAGGGTCGTCTCAAAATCATAATTGACGACAGCGACGAACATGGCGATCCGAATTCGGCCGAGACGCAGGCGGCTACTCGGCTATCGGCCTCGGCCGGTAGTGCAAATGTGAAACGTCAGCACATGTTAAGCCTTCAGCACAACAAGACAATAATTGTGGACAGCCCTAAGGGAAAGACGGTAGTGTGCGGCTCAACAAATTTCAGCTGGCGCGGATTTTTCGTCCAATCGAATAACGCCTTAGTAATTCAAGGCGAGGGCGCTACCAGACCCTTCTTAGAGGCATTTGAAAATTATTGGTCCAAGGAGCCGACGGCCTTCGGTGCCAGCACATCAGCGAATTGGAGTAATCTCGGATTGGCCGGAATTGACGCGAGTGTGGCCTTTTCCCCGCACAGTTCGTCTAATGCTGTGCTAAAGTCAATCAGCTACGACATTGAAACAAATACTTCCTCCTCCCTATTCTATTCTCTGGCTTTCCTTTACCAAACTCGAGGAGCTATTCGGGACGCCATCAAAAAGGTTTCAGAGGATAACAAGATTTTCGTATACGGTATCTCTGACAAGAAGGTCGGTGGTCTAGATCTGCAGAAGCCCGACGGCAACGTAGCTCCCGTTTTTGCCGCAGCGCTGACTAAAAATGTCCCGGAACCCTTTTCTACAGAACCAGCTGCCGCTAAAGGAATCCGCATGCACCACAAATTCCTTGTGATCGATTTTGACAAGCCGACTGCCCGGGTGTACCTGGGTTCGTACAATTTTTCTCCTGCGGCCGACAACAAAAACGGAGAAAACTTGCTGCTTATTAGGGACCGACGCATAGCGGTCTCGTACGTCGTCGAGGCTTTGCGCATTTTTGATCACTATCACTTCAGAGTAAAGCAGCAGGAAGCCAAGAAGGCCAAGAAGGAACTTGTACTGGCAAAACCCCCACGAAATGCTGGGGAAGAAGCCTGGTGGCTCGAGGATTACACCGACGTCCGCAAAATAAGAGATCGCGAACTCTTCGCTTAGGGTGCCACCATACGCGAAGTAGCTTCTACAGTGGCAGATTTAGTGCCATAAGACGCTCTGTGGCGGTACACCACTCCGGTAGGGTCCGAACTCAAGGTTCGGCCCTCTTATTGATTGGTCTGTGCGGGAGGTTGCTGATGCTTCGTCTCGTATGGAGACTTGACTTACATGTCTTTCCTTGCCATGCCCCCAATACTTCGGACCGAATTGTGGAAGAAATAACGACATCTTACTCACCATATCCGAGCCGTTGCCCTGATCATGAAAAATGGGATTCGGGCGTAGGCTTCGGATGTGGCTAGAATTTCCCCCACGGCAGTTTGCGAAAAAAATGGAGCGGCAGTGAAAATTTTCTTAGGCGCTCTCAGACTGACTTATGACTCGCGTTTCGCCGATTTGGAAAGCGTAGAATGAGGGAATATGTTCTTGAGAGATAAAGTAATGTAATAATAATGACTTGTACGAGCCGTTTTCTTGTGATACAGCAAGGGGGCTTTGGTGAGGAGGCCCCCATGTTCACCCCAGACGAATTCGTCTCCGGATCGGATGTTCGGTTTCTGGCTGTTGCCTCCGCGTATGCAGTCAAACTCGGGCTTGTCGAGGAGATCGACATGCGAATCCCTTCAAGAAGTGACGTGAGCTGCTGACGCATGGTGTTGGCGCTCATTTTGGATACCCTTTCCGGGAGATCGCCTTTGTTCCGGCTCGAGCGTTTCTTTGCGGACAAGGATGTGGCGTTGCTGCTGGGTAAAGACATACCAGCCTCGAAGTTCAATGACGATGCCCTCGGGCGGGTGCTCGACCGGCTATTCGACTACGGCGCCAACAAGATCCTGACTGCTATTGTCCTCAGAGCAATCCAGATGTTTGAACTCGATACCACTCACGTTCACTACGACACCACCAGTCACAGCCTGTACGGAGACCACGATCTGTACCAGCATGAGAATCATGGTGAGCCGTTTGTTATTACGCACGGCTTTAGCAAGGCTCTTCGTCCGGATCTGAAACAGTTGATACAGAGCCTTCTCTGTGTGGATCACGGCATCCCTATCTACTCCAAATGCGAGAGTGGGAACGAGTCGGACAAGATCCTCAAGGGCAAGCTCTTGGAGCTCATCGTCAAAAAGATGAGGGAATTGGGACAGGGCGACTTTGCGTACATCGCCGATAGTGCTGCAGTCACCGAAAAGAACCTGACTTTGCTCAACGATCCTGACAAGGGATGTCGGTTCCTTTCCCGACTGCCTGCTACGTACAAGGAATGTAGCCGAGTCATAACCCACGCAGTGGAAGCGGACGCATGGACGGATTTCGGGATGATCGCTGATGACCCGGCTGCTCGATATCGAGATCCGGCCCACTATCGAGGGTATGAGACTGAGGTTACGCTCCATCAGAAACCGTACAGGGTGGCAGTGGAAGAAAGGCCGAAATACGCGAGAGGCAGACCCAAGGCAGACGGTCAAACAGATGACACTCCGTATGAATGTTACTCTGGAAGCCAACGAGGAGGCTCTGTCGAAAGCACACGAGCACGCCGGATGCTTCGTGCTCATCACGAACGTTCCGGCTTACGGTCCGCAAGCACTGTCCGGACGAGAACTGTTGGTTGCGTACAAGGACCAGCATCTGGTGGAACGCAACTTCGGCTTTCTCAAGGACGACACGATCGTGAACAGCCTGTTCCTCAATACGCCCAAGCGTATCGAGGCATTGGGGCTGATTCTGGTCTTGGCATTGATGATCTGCCGGCTGATGGAAAGGACCATGCGCCGCAGTCTCAGCCATACCGATTCCAAGGTTGAAGGGTGGAACAAGCAGAAGACCTCCAGGCCCAGGTCATTCATGATGACCACGATGTTTACATCGGCACTGATCATCCGGACCACCCGGGGGAGACTATTGGCCAAACCCCTGAATCCAGTTCAGAAACATTACCTCCAAATCCTCGCCGTTTCTGGTACAATCTTTATAACACCCGTGATACCTGATGGTTAGCTCTGTATCATGAAAAACAGAATAATCACGAAATCAAACTCCAGGGGGGTGCTAAATGTGAGCTTCAGAGCGGGTTTGCCCCAAGAATTGGCACAAAATTGGCACAAGCCTGGTTCTGAGACGAAAAATCCCGCTGCGGCTTGTCTCTAACCGAGCGGGATGATGTATCTTTTTTGGCTCCCCGAGTAGGACTCGAACCTACAACCTAGTGGTTAACAGCCACCCGCTCTGCCGATTGAGCTATCGGGGAACAGCATCGGATTTTGCGGCACGTGCATGTCTGTGCACTGGGATTTCCGCAATGCCGAACACTCATATTCACCTAATGCGCAGCCTTTGTCAATCCATAAATTCGATTATGCCCGGTGTTAATAGCTGACTGCGCCTCACCCGCCGGAAGCGATCCAAGTTCGTATGGCCTGTAGTTCCTCGGTTTCCCACTGATCCGATATTCTGAGGGTCACAAAATACTCGAACAATTCATCCACCAGTTGCATGCCCTCATCAATCAAGTAGGCTTTTTCCAGGAAAGCCCCTTCGGCTCCTTCCTCAGGGTCCGCTTCACCAGTAGGCAATATCGGAGGGGTCTTGAATGAACCGAATGAAAACCAAGTTCCTTTCAGCACCAGCGTAAAATCGTTTTCTCCAGCGCGAATCGAAATTCGCGCTTCTTCAATCTTCTTGCCTTCCTTGAGCGCAGCCAAACCTTCACGCAGTTCTGAATGCTCGCCTTTTACAGTGACAATCTGCGGAGTCTCCGCGTCGGACAAGTCCAGAGTCATGCGATCCATAAAGAGCACTTCGACTACGCGTTTTCCGGGAATTTCTATCCTTCCCCCAGTGCGGTCCGACTTGAACCAGAGCCATGTAAGAAACTCTCGGCCCAGAAAGGCCTTTTCACGAAGTATGTCAAGAAAGTCCATCGTTATTCTTTCATTCTGTCCAGACTACGGCGCCATGGAGCACGGTTTGAGCTTTTCAAGGATCTGACTTTCGAGCCTTCCTTCCAGCAACTCCTCGGCACGAATATAAGCCAGAAGCGGAATAAGCGTCAGCCCGAAACATTTCTTGAAATGGGCTTCGAGGCGTTCCCTGGGCTTGACGGAATGAGTACCGAAATATACCACCGCCTTGGACGTGTCCCAAATCAAGTCGAAAACTTGGATCGATGGGAACGCTTGTTTTTTCAAAGATTCTTTCACGCGCTCTTTGAGTTCTCGGCGCTGAGCGGAGGAGAGGCGTTGTCGCCCGGATTGCTCAAGCAGTTTCCGTGACTCCTGCTTCACGTGAATTTCCAGGATCTTGGGGGGTACGCGAACCGTGTCAACTCGCAAGCTGAGTGCTATGTAGTTTCCTCGGACATACGAAGCCCCGCTAAACGCGATGTCAGTAAAATCCTCCATGGACACCCACCCCATCCCCAATTCATCGCCAGGCGAGTCAATCTCACGGAAAGCCCCTTTTCGCACACCTTCGTCCACCGCATCCCAAAAAGAGCCGGAAGTCTCTCCTCGGACTCGATATCTCATCATAGAAACGGAGCGTGATGCCAATCCCATTGAATACTCCAGGATCTAATTGTCGGTCTGGCAGAATAGCCGAAACACAAGCATATGGGAACCCCCTTTCGAAAGAATTGCCCCTGTGTCCAGGCAATACAACCCAAAAAACGTTCGGAATTGCTGAGTAACACTTTGATAGAGCCGGCTGGAGGGAAGCATTATGATAGTTCCCAGGAGCCTGTAGCGCGACAGGCTCCTGAGAAACGCTTTGAGCATGCGCGGCCATGCAGCAGGTGGAGAAAGGTTCGCGTCGACCGTGTCATTGCGAGCTTAGCCATGTAATCTCCACGCTGGAGAACATGGAACAAGCCTGTCAGTTGCATCCTTTCTGCCGTGATGGAGATTGCTTCGTATTCTCACTCCTTGCAATGACGGCAGGTTGCCCCGCGAATCTGACAATAGTTGTGGCAATGGGGTACAAGCCTACCTATTATTTCCCGATGCCGCGTTTGATTCGCCAATTCTGGTACGAGCTGAAGAGAGATGGACCGAGCAGAATGGCGACCACGATCAGTATGCCTGTGCCGATAATTGCCAGCACCGCGCTTATTTCGGCAATTTCCGAAAACATAAACCACCCTCCGTACGACTTCAGCCCATTATACGGATTACCCGGCAAACGTCCAGGCCATCTGATAGAAGCCTCTGTGTGACGTCAGGATCATGTCAGTTCAGTCATTCCGGATGGGCATTCAGGCGCAATTTTTACAGTTTCTTTACAGCCTTTTACAGCACTATTACACAAGGACATGACAACATTGTATCTGTCATAGTCAAATGGGGTCCGATGCACGCTCGGAGGGTCAAGGAATCCTCTGGATGACCGACGGCAGATCCGACGATGTCATGTTTTTGCGAGAAATTTTACCGATACGGGGAGTGGAAACCATGAGAAAGATTCTCATTCTGGTCGCACTGTCGCTTTTCCTCTATTCCTGGCAGGCTCACGCTGCGGTCAAGGTAGATCCCAAGCTTTACGGGTCCCCTGAGGGCCAGGTCTGCATCAAGTGCCACGAACTCAAGTCGCCCGGACTATTCAAGCTTTGGCGTTCGGGTAAAATGGGACAGGCAGGGGTGAACTGCTACGACTGCCACAAGGCCGAAAAGAAGACTGACAAAGCTCCCGGTGATCCCGATGGATTCGACCACAGAGGATTTTGGATCGCAACAGTAGTCTCCCCCAAGGATTGTTCCCGCTGCCATAAAGATCAGTTCGAGCAGCAGCAGAACTCTCACCACGCGAAAGCAGCGGACATTCTCAATTCTCTGGACAACTATTTAGGCACGGTGGTTGGTGGACCGGCTGCGGTTGCCACGGGATGTCGGCAATGCCACGGGTCCAACATGAAAGTTCTCAAGGACGGCAGACTGGACCCTTCGACTTGGCCCAACACCGGTATCGGCCGCATTAACCCGGACGGTAGTAAAGGAAGCTGTTCTGCGTGCCACACCAGGCACGGTTTCTCCAAGGAGCAGGCGAGGCGTCCGGACGCGTGCGGCAAGTGCCATCTCGGCCCGGACCATCCCCAGATCGAGGTATACAACGAGTCCAAGCACGGGATCCTCTACCAGGCACACAGGGATAAGATGAACCTCGACAAGAGCGAGTGGGTAGTTGGTGTAGACTACCAGGACTCGGCCACCTGTGCGACCTGTCATATCAGTGCGACTCCGAATCAGCAGCCTTCCCACGATGTGGGCGATCGCATTTCCTGGACTCTGAGGCCGGTTGTCTCCAAGAAGCTTACCAAGTGGAAGGAACGCAGGGACAAAATGAAGGACGTCTGCCGTCAATGCCATTCGGACTTTACAGTGGACGCTTTTTACACTCAGTTCGACGACTATGTTGACCTGTACAACAACAAGTTCGCCATACCCGCCACAAAGATCCGCCAGAAGCTCATAGACAACGGTAAGCTCACCAAAGCCGACATGGACGACAAGCTTGACTGGATTTACTATGAACTCTGGCATCACGAAGGCAGACGCGGAAGACACGGCGCCGCCATGATGGGCCCCGACTACGCCTGGTGGCACGGCATGTACGAAGTTGCCAAGCACTTCTATGAATACTTTATCCCTGAAGTGGAAAAGGTCATGGGAGGCAAGGACGCCGCGGCGCCTATGCTGAACGAGGTAGTCTTCAGTGATCCTCAGCATAAGTGGTACAAGGAAGGAATGAGCAAAGAAGAGCTTCAGAAGCTTGAGCAATTCTACCAGCAGAGGTACGGCGGAAAAGAGGCGAAGTAGTCAAAGTGCTCTGCAACCAGGAGAAGGGCGAGTTCATGAACGGACACATCGGAAGCCTCAAGATAGCGCTTCTGGTTATGGCTCTGGCTCTGTTGGGGGCGTGCCTGATGCCGGGAACAGGCCCGGTTCAGGCCCAGGCGCCCCAGGAGTCGCAGTCTGAAGAATCGGGCGTTGCCGTATCAGGCCAGGAATTCCCCGTCCCCCTCGTACCACTGCCGAAAACCATAACCCCGTGTCGTGCATGCCACGGACCGGAGAAAGACTTCCCTGTACAATTCAAGAGGCATGAAGACCTCTTGGTGCACAAGAACATTCGGCTGGCCCATGGTGGAGTACGTGTGTGGTGCCTGGACTGTCATCATCCTGATAACCGCAACTTTTTGTTGCCGCTCAGTGACGGAAAACCCATCGACTTTGAGCATTCGTACTTGCTCTGCGGCAAATGCCACGGGACAAAGTACAGGGACTGGCGAAACGGCATACACGGGAAAAGGACCGGAAGCTGGAACGGGGAGAAGCAGTATTTTCTCTGCGTAAGCTGCCACAATCCCCATTTGCCCAAGTTCAAGCCTCTGGAGCCCATGCCGCCACCCGCAAAACCCTGGACGCCGAAAGAAACCCAGGCCAAGCACTGAAGGTTCAGATCCATGAGCGATTCGAACAAGACTACGCAAGAGACTGCAACCATCCGGCGCGACAAAAAGGACCGTGCTACCGAGGCGCCTGCCTGTGGCAAGGACTCAATACAGCCGGATAGACGCAGTTTTCTGGCCGGAGCTGCTGCTTTCCTCGGATTGATTTCGGTGAGTTCATGCTCATGGCAGGAATTCGTCCAGAACCATTTCCAGAGAATGACCAAGACGGAGATCGAGGAGACAGTAGAGCGGCTCAGGGCTGAATACAAAGGGAAATACGGCAAAGACTTCGTGGTCGGGACTGAAGCGCCCATAGACGGGACGCTTTTCGGCTATGCTCTCGACATTCAGCGATGTATCGGTTGCAGGCGCTGTGTTTACGCCTGTGTTGATGAAAACAACCAAACGCGCAATCCCCAGATGCAATACATCCGAGTTCTCAGGTTCAAAGACGGCAACATGGATTTGGAAGAATCCAGTATCTATTACGATCCTGAAGAGGTCCCGGAAAAGGGCTATTATTACATGCCGGTGCAATGCCAGCACTGTGCGAACGCCCCCTGTACGAAAGTCTGCCCTGTTCGGGCAACCTGGACCGAACCTGACGGCATTGTGGTGGTTGATTACAACTGGTGCATAGGGTGTCGGTACTGCATGGCTGCATGCCCGTACATGGGGCGCTGGTTCAATTTCGCAGACCCTGTGATTCCAGCGGATCAAGTCAACACTCAGACCCATTACCTGGGCAACCGCCCCAGAATGAGGAACGTGGTCGAGAAATGCACCTTCTGTATTCAGAGGGTCCGCGTGGGGAAATACCCGATGTGTGTCGAGGTCTGCCCTGTGGGGGCTCGTAAGTTCGGCAATCTACTGGACCCTGACAGTGAAATCAGCCGCATTATTAGTACAAAACGGGTATTTCGTCTAAAAGAGGAACTGAATACACAGCCCAAATTCTATTATTTCTTTGCTTAACGCATGAGGAACCCCATGGCGAGATCCGGATTCTTTATATCGGCAGGCAAAAGGCTCGTCACAGGGCCGCCGTTGTATTACCTCTGGGTATTGCTCTTGCTGGTCCTGGCCGGGATTGGTGTGTCCGCTTACGCAGTGCAGCTTAAGACAGGCCTCATTGTGACGGGCATGACGAGCTATGTCTCCTGGGGATTTTATATCGGAAATTTCACTTTTCTCGTGGGAGTGGCCGCTGCAGCAGTGCTCTTGATCATTCCGGCCTACCTTTACGATTTCGGCCCGATCAGAGATATCGTCATCGTGGGAGAAGCGCTTGCCGTCAGTGCTTTGTCCATGTGCCTCATGTTTGTCACTGCGGACCTTGGTCGGCCGGACCGTGTGTGGCACCTCATACCGGGTCTGGGCATATTGAATCTGCCCCAGTCGCTGCTTGGCTGGGACATCGTGGTGCTTAACGGCTATCTGTTTCTAAACCTTTTCATTCCCGGGTACATCCTTTACAACGCATACCGCAACCGCCAGGTTAACATGCGGTTCATCTGGCCGTTCATATTATTGTCCATTCCCTGGGCGGTGAGCATCCATACTGTGACAGCCTTCATTTACAACGGCCTGGCCGCTCGTCCCTTCTGGAACGCTTCAATTCTTGCACCCAGGTTTCTGGCGTCCGCGTTTTGTTCCGGGCCCGCACTGGTGATCATTCTCTACCAGATTGTGCGGCATTACACGAAATTCCACGTCAAGGACGAGGCCCTTCACAAAATAGCGGAGTTCATTTCCATTGCTATGGCTGTGAATTTATTTCTGTTGTTTGCTGAGTTCTTCAAAGAGCTTTACTCCAATACTCATCATCTTTCCCCCCTGAAGTACCTTTACCTCGGGTTGCACGGAAAGGGAAATCTTATCCCCTGGATATGGACGGCTTTCGCGTTCAACGTAGTTGCTTTCGTGATTTTTCTGATACCCGCCACTCGGAAGAACTTCGCGACGCTCAATCTCGGTTGCGTGCTGATCATAATAGGGATCTGGATAGAAAAAGGTATGGGGTTGATCATTCCGGGGTTCATTCCTGCACCGCTCGGAGAAGTCTGGGAATACATGCCAACGACGCTCGAGGTGCTCATAGCCATAGGCATTTGGGCAATCGGTCTGCTGATCCTCACATTGATACTGAAGATCATAATACCGATTGAGACCGGTGAATTTACTGCCGCAGGGACGGTGGCAAATTCCGAATTGCGCCACGGTCAGATCGCAGCTTAGATCCGGAGAATATGCATGAAGATCGGTAAGACCTCATGGCTGAATCAATCGTTTCTCGGGGGGGGAGCGATTCTGGCGCTGCTCATAATTGCCGGGGCGAGCATCATTTGTCCGGCGACGCCCCAGGCTGCTGACGCTCCTGACCTGAGCGCTGCGATCAAAGACCTCGAGAGCCTTGATCCAGCAACAGCCCTGAGTGCAGTCCGGCTCATAAAGAAGAGCGGTCCAACGGCGAAGGTCGCTGTTCCGGGTCTGGTCAAAGCGATCAGTCATCCTAACGAAATAGTCCGTTTGAATATCATCGAGGCCCTTTCGGAGATTGGGCCGGACGCAGCACCGGCTGTTCAGAAGCTCTCCGAGGCACTCAAGGACAAGGATCTCATGATCAGAGAAGCCGCGGTTATGGCGCTTTTCGCTATAGGGAAACCAAGCTCCGCTGCGGTTCCAAATCTGATTGCCTCTCTGGGAGACGACAGTAAACGGGTTAGAGACGGCGCTATACTCGCTCTGGTAGTAAGTGGAGAAGCTGCAATTGATCCGCTTGTGAAGTCGCTGCAGTCCAAAGATAAAAAGATAAGCTCGGCAGCCGCTGAGGCTCTCGGGAGGATGGGAACAAGAGCTGTCCCGCCGCTCGTAGAAGTGCTGAAAAAAGGTGAAGTGCCGGCTGCGGAGTCAGCTTCCACCGCTCTAAAGGAGATTGGGCCTCCGGCGGTGGAAACCCTTATCGAGGTACTGGTCCGCGGTGATGAAAAAGCGTCCGCAAGGGCAGGAGAAATACTCTTGGCTATCGGCACTCCTGCGGTGCCAGGCCTGGTGGAAG
This sequence comes from Desulfomonile tiedjei, assembly GCA_016212935.1. Taxonomy (GTDB): domain Bacteria; phylum Desulfobacterota; class Desulfomonilia; order Desulfomonilales; family Desulfomonilaceae; genus Desulfomonile; species Desulfomonile tiedjei_A. The sequence goes on from JACRDE010000007.1 coordinate 12,113, forward strand.
CACTGAAAAAGAAGAAATAGATACCTCGGAGCCAGCCAACCTCGGCACAGGTACAGCGTGGCCACAGATTGGTCCGGTGTCACGCGAATTCGGGCTAAAAGACAGGAGAAGAAGATGAAAAGGGCTTCTAATTCACGGATTTCTCTCTTTCCTGATCAGTTTTCATCCTCGGCGGTTCGTAGGGTGAAAGAGGCTGTGTGCATTGCGATCGTATTGTTGGTGACGTGGGCCGTTCCCGCTGGAAGCCAGAACAAGGATTGCCCGGACTGCCCAAAGACTGCACCGACCAGTGTTTTGGACCCGAAGTGGAAAGAATTCACTCCCCCTCCCCTCGCCCCTGGTGAGCTGCCGGACTGCCACAGGGTCCAGTTCGGAAAACAGAACTGTAACGACTGCCACCAGAAAGAGACTCCAACAAGTTACAATCAGTGGCTAGGGTCGAGGCACGGCATAAATAGCGTCAAATGCGGGATTTGTCACGGTGATGTCAACAACTACCGGGCCAGACCGGATAAAGTGGCGTGCATGGGAGGCCAGTCGGCTCAGGTGCACAACATGCCGGCGCAGGCGCTTGTGACCAATTGCTCCTTCTGTCACAAGAGCCACTGGTTCACCGTGCACAAAATCGGTCAATACGAGAAATTCAGCCCGGGCCGGGAACAGAGATTCAAGGTCCCCGGATTCTAAGCTCCGCACGCGGCCATACGGTCTTTTTTTGGAGGAAGCCATGAGCATGACTCGAAGGGAAATGATCAAGTTGTCGGCTGCCGGTTTTGCGGCAGCGGCCCTCAATATACCGTTCGCAGGAGCTGCCTCGGCGTCGGATGACGTTGTGGATGTGGACAAGTGGAT
>JACRDE010000092.1 GCA_016212935.1 Desulfomonile tiedjei
AAGAAGTTCCTCCCCGAACCCCACCTCAAGAACTTTTAGCACTCGCCGGAACCCCCATTTCCTGAAAGGAAATTTGGGGTTCCGGCAAATGATAGAAGTTTCTGGAAGGGGGTTTGGGGGAAAACTCTTTACTAAAGAGGGTCCCCCCAATCTTACTTCTTTGAATGCGCATTAGTATGACAATGAGGACGGCTCAGAAAAGTTTGAGGGACATGGTATCTTGTAATGCATGTGGGTGGCGTGTTCATGAGGCTTGCGCCTTGTCACAGGAGTTCTGTTGCCAGGCCGCCTAGGGGTGATGAGCAAGCCGAAGATTGCGCTTGACTGAAGGTACAGTGGGGAGGTAGCATCGCGAACACGGTGAGGGATTCTTATTCATCGACCTTACTAAGAAGTACTTTTTCAGCCCTTTCAAGAACCATGAGGGGACCTCTTTGGGCCGAGGAAGTATCTGTCGATCACGCACAGGTCCAAAGGTTCCTGTAGTGGCATAACTGGCGCACAATTCCGGTTATAGGTTGACCAATGGGGGGACTGATAGAAACAGAGTACACAACTTGCGATTTGTGCGGATCTGAAGACCAGACCCTGTTGTACTCCAAGATTGATCCTGTCACAGATCAAGAATTCCATGTTGTGGAATGTCGCTGCGGGATGGCTTTTGTGAATCCTATGCCCAGCGAAGCCTGTATTCCAAAGCTTTATCCGCCTGATTACATGGAGGGCAAAGAGCTGATGGACTCCAGGTACTCGCGGATGCTCGACCTGCTCCCTGATGAAGCAGGAGGCCGACTTCTGGATATCGGCTGCGCGCGGGGTGACTTCATCCTGAGAGCCCAACGAAGAGGATGGTCTGCCGAAGGAGTGGATTTGATTCCATGGAACAGGTCTGAACACCCCTCGATACTAATAGGTGATTTAATTGAGATGGACCTGCCCGAGAACTATTACGACGCGATCACGGCGTGGGCTGTTCTGGAACATGTGCGAAGACCTTCTCTATATTTCCGCAAGGTCTCGACTCTCCTGAAAGATAAAGGCCTGTTCATATTTATCGTGCCAAACTTTGATGCCTTAGGCATGCGTCGGAGCTGTAGTGAAGATATCCCAAGACATCTGTGGCTTTTTACCACGCGTTCTGTGAAATCCTACTTGGAGAAGAACGGTATGGACGTGGTTAGAATTATGCACAATAGCTCCATATATACTGCTTATCCTTTCGGGCTGCTTCGTGACTTATTGTACGGGCTGTCTCCGCGACCACGCCATTGCAGTGCAATCGAGAATCGATCGGTGTCACTCCTGCGGAATGCTCAGCTCCGAGGGAACCTGTTGCGGTGGCTCTCGGAGGTTCGATCCAGAGTAAAACCATCGGACATGTTGTTGGATGCTTTAGATTTGGCCATGGGAGTGGCTTTGTCCAAGTGGTCATCTCTGATAAGAAACTACGGTATTATAACCGTCATAGCGTCAAAGAACGGCGAGAAAAAACTGCGCGAAAATCAAAAGACCAGCTGACGCTTTATAGTACAGCGGATCCTCATACCAAAAAACTTCTGACACTTGCCTGAATCCTTTGCTTCCTAGTTTGTCGAGATGGTCTCAATGTACGTCAGGTTCAGATTCTACCGCATCTATCAATACACCGAAGAATTCGGGTAATTCAATCTTCTGTCTTGCTGCATCGTATTTCCAGCCCAAGTGATGAAAGCAATTTGCACAGACGAGAAATCTCCAACCGTATCCGGGAAACCAGGAATGCTCCAAATAAAGCTCTTCGTGGAAAACAACGTTTTCACAATCGCGGAATGTTCTAAAATTGCAGCGAACCCCTGACGGGTTAACGAACGAATGGCTGTCAGTACCGTTGAGCTTGACCAGGGCCCCGGAATGACAGATGAAGACACCGCACCAGGCGCAGTGATATGCAGTCTTGTGCTTGTCATCCTGTTCCGTTTTGACATATCCGAGAACCATTGCCTGTAAACCAAGTGAGTTTTCTGTCAGTATACCAGAAAACCCTAGTTGGCAAGGTAGCCCTCTCGGGTGAGCGATTGGCGCACTTTGGCTTCCTGTCCTTTGGGGACTCTGAGGGGAAAACCTGATGGGCTTCGTTTGTCAGGCTTGGGCAGGATTCCGGTCGAGGGATCGACGCCAGAGTTGAGTTCCCACATGGCTCTGGGATTTGTGCCACACCACTGTGCCACCACGTAGAGAGGCAAATCCTTCGTGAGTTTCAAGCGATCCATGAAATCGTAGGCCATAGGAGGTAAGGGGGGCACTTCCACGCCGTAGAACTCTCTGTGCGTATTTATCAGCTTTAGAGCGACCAACCTGGGGATAAGCATCTCGGAGTACGGTGGCATAACCGTGTCCCAGTAGGAAAATCCAGGGTACTTACCAACGATAGCGTCTATTTTGTCCGCTCCCTCCACAAAGGCGCATATGGCAAGAATCCAGTCGGTGGTCTGATTTCGGCGTAACAGGCCTTGAAGGATATTGCACGCGATCCTGGTTGAAAGAATCGGGTCTCTTCGGTCGTCCCAGTCGTTGGTCACGACCCACGGCACCGAATCTTTCTTGTCTTTGATTGAGCCGAGGGCCCACCACCCGACACCGCCCGACTTGTTTTTGGTGTTAGGGAGCAAGTCGCTCAG